>JABWCQ010000001.1 GCA_013360195.1 bacterium | reverse complement strand
GAAGTGTCTTAACCCCGAGAGAATCTGCTCGGGCTCATCCATCAAATCAGAAAGGACAATAATTAACCCGCGTCTCGAAATTCGCTCGGCTACACGATGCAAATTTTTGCCGATGTCAGTTTGAGCGGACGGCTCGGTCTTTTCAAGCTGCGACAATATCACATTTAAGTACGAATGCACGGAACGCGGCGGCAAGTACGTGCGCAATTCGGTATCGTACTCCGCCAATCCAACGGCGTCGCGCTGCTGAATCATCAGGAATGAAAGCGCCGCGGCAAGATACGAAGCATATTGGAACTTCGTAATCGAACCTGAACCGTAGTTCATTGAGTTCGAGACGTCAAGCAAAATGTACGATTTTAGATTCGTCTCCTCTTCATACTGCTTGAATAGACCTTCCAATCGAGATTGCGCAGCGGGTCTCCATCCATATAGGGACGATGCTCGGCAAACTCAACGGAGAAGCCGTGATACGGCGACTTATGCAAGCCGACCATGAAGCCTTCCACAACCATCCTCGCCCGCAACTGCATGTTCTTCAGTCGCGAGACAAAAGCGGGATCAAGATATTGAAGATGAGTGGTCAAAGGGAAATTTTAAGATTTAGACAATCGGTGAGCTAACACGATTCAAGACAGGCAGGCATCCATGTAGAGACAAGTGTTCATTTAGCCACGTACGCTCGAGCTTAGGCAGATTGCCCTTATCATATCTCAAGTACCAAAACCAAGTAGCTAAACCGTAAACCGTTGGTGAAGTTTTTTCCGTAGATTCTAGGTGGCTTAAGAATCTTCCTTTGAGGCTAGTCGCCATCCCAATGTAGAGAATTAGTCCTTCAAAGTTTGTTAATACGTAACAACCCGAGTCTGTCGGGACAAGCATTAGATCAAAGTGTTTAAATCGTAATCTGTCGACAGGCTGAGGGTTAAGTGCAGAAACATTCATAGCAGAGCTTTGCCAGGCGAGTTTGAGCGATGAAGCGCTTGAACTAACTCTTTGAATCCCGCGTTTATTGCCCCGGAATTCATACCACTTGCCTTTCCTCCTCTGACCCAGAAATCTGAATGCCCAACTCCGGAAAACTCGCCTTCAACATTGTCAAAAACTTGTCTTAAAAGCTCTTCCATTGTCGGGACACGCCAGTCTTGTGTATTATGAAGCTTCTCAAGGAATGGCACGGAAAACCTGCTAAAGAGTTCAACGCCGTTTGTCTTAAAGAGAACGCTATCGTCATCCGCACCCAATTCGTTTACAACTGCTTTCCAGTAGTTCAAAAATATCTTCTGTTGCGTCTGCTCGTTCTGAGTCGTCAGAATTGGGTTATTGGCCGTTAAGAAGTACTTCTTAAGGGCTTTAACAAAACTATGTTGATTAACGGTCGTCTCATCCTTGCTCTGGTTAGCCATTCGCACTTTGTTGAACCAAGGAGAATCATGTGTTGAATCAAGAAAATCTACAAAGCGAAGGGCTTGGTCATCTTCTCCACGCTTTATTGTGTTTAGAATCCATTTGGGGAGACTTGGGATATCTTCGGTGGTTAGAATCTGGGTAAGCCGAGCGTTGATCCGTTGCTCGACAGATTTGTCGACACTCTTTTGTGTTGTGTTGACAATAAGAAAGTGGCACATCTGATGGATATGGGGTAGCTTCACGGCAATATTAACCGGAAGCTCAAAATCAAGCACTCTAGGGTCTTCGGCTGCGGCCAATTTTAGTCCCTCAACTCTGTGTTGGCCGTCGACTACACTAAATGGGCCAACATCGTCGATATCAAATTCGATTGTGTTGTTCTCGGTGTTGAATGATATTGACTTGTCTGTAGCAAGAAAAACACTCGTGGGCAAGAATGCGTCGCGAGTGTCTTGGCCAGTAACAATATACTTCGCGAGTTTCTTCGCGCGCCCTTGATTCAGTACTCTTTGGTACCCATCATTGGCATCGTCAGGATCAAGACGCTCGACACTGTAGAAATTAGGGATTAACAAATCCCTCACTTTGAATGAAGTCGTGTACAAAGTCAAGTCGCCTTGCTTTACAAGTGCAGCTGGTCTTTTGATTGTCCTCGACATCGCCAAATCTCCTATTACTGATCGAAAGTCGTTCCTTCTCTTATTTCTCCGCTAACAGCTTATCAACCAAATGTTCGGCCTTCATGCCGTCGGCTTCGGCGGTGAAGTTGGGGACCAGGCGGTGACTCAATGTCAGGAGTCGGACGGCCGTTCAGGGCGGCGCGGGTTTTGGCGCCGAGAATTAGGTACTGTGATGCACGCGGGCCGCAACCCCAACTGACATAGTCCTTGATGAACTTCGGAGCTTCGTCAGAATTTGGGCGCGTCCGACGGACAAGCTTCACCGCATATTCGACCACATTATCTGAAACTGGAACGCGGCGCACCAGGTCCTGCAAAGTTGTAATCTGCTGAGCGTTCAGCACCTTGGATACCGTCGCGGTCGCCGCCGAGGTCGTGCTCTTCACTATCTGCTCTTCTTCCTTGAAGCTCGGATAGTCCACCCACAGATTGAACATGAAACGGTCAAGCTGTGCTTCCGGGAGCGGATAGGTGCCCTCTTGCTCAATCGGGTTTTGCGTGGCCAGCACAAAGAAGGGCTCTTCTAACTTATAAGTCTCTCCTGCCGCCGTGACTTCGTGCTCCTGCATGGCTTGCAAGAGTGCCGCTTGAGTTTTAGGCGGTGTGCGGTTGATTTCGTCAGCCAGGACGATGTTCGCGAACACGGGGCCTTTGATAAACTTGAAACTGCGGCGGCCAGTAGAGCGGTCTTCTTCAGCAATTTCGGTACCCGTGATGTCAGACGGCATCAGATCGGGAGTGAATTGAATACGGCTGAATTTCAGGTCGAGCATGCGCGCCATCGTCGAAATGAGCAATGTCTTTGCGAGGCCGGGCACACCGACCAACAGACAGTGACCGCGGGCGAGCAGGGTCATCATCAGTTGGTCAATAATCTGCTCTTGGCCGACAATCACCTTGCCGACCTCTTTCAGCATAATGTCGCGGGAGTCTTTGAGTTGTTTCAGCGCGTCAAGATCGGACGCCATAGTCGGTGAAATCCTTCGGGTTGGGCTTGCGAACGGGGTTTCCCTTTCGTAGATTGGGAGACCACGAACGAAGGTTCATGTTATTGAAAAAGAAAATACTTATAGGGTTAACGCGCGAAGACCTTGAAAGTTTCGCGCAAGAGCTTGGTGAGCCAGCATTTCGCGGGCGTCAGCTCTATTCGTGGCTCTATCAAAAACGGGCAACGAGTTTTGATGAGATGAGCGATCTTCCCGCAGGATGGCGGGTTAAGCTTGCCGAACTGACCGAGATTGGCACACTAAGTTTGGCTCGCCCAGCCAAAGACACTCGCGACGGCTCGCGAAAATTTCTTTTTGAGCTGTCTGATGGATTGCGTGTTGAGTCCGTTTATCTGCCCGACTCTCCGGGAGAAACGGTCTGTATTTCGAGTCAGGTCGGATGTGCCTTAGGCTGTCAATTCTGTGCCACGGCTAAGATGGGACTATTTCGCAATCTATCCGCCGGGGAAATTGTTCTGCAGGTTCTCGAAGTTGAAGGCCATTGCCAATCCCGGTTGACCAATGTGGTATTCATGGGAATGGGCGAACCGCTGCACAATTATGAGAACGTTGTCCAGGCAGTAAGGTTGCTCGCCGATGAGAACGGAATCGGCATAAGCGCTCGCCGTATCACGGTTTCCACGGTGGGGCTTGTGCCCGGAATTGAACGGTGGATGAAAGACGATCCACCCGCGAAGCTTGCCATCTCACTGCACGCCACGACCGATGAACGGCGCGGGGAACTGATGCCAATCAACAAGGCTTATCCGCTTGACGTGCTGTTCAAGACGCTGCGCCGCTTCGCTCATGTGACGAAGGATCCGGTGACCTTCGAGTATATCATGATTGCGGATTTCAATGATCGCGAAGAAGACGTTGAGAATCTCACACGGCTTCTCAAGAATATTCCGGCGAAGATGAATTTGATTCGACTTCATCCTACGGGCAGCGGTCTCAAACCCTCGAGCGACGATGCCATAGACCGATTTATGGGCTGGCTGACCGAAGCGGGAATCCGCTCCACTCTCCGCCAAAGCCGTGGCATCGAAGATGAGGCCGCTTGCGGTATGCTCTTCACTCAAGAGCCATTCAAGCCGACGAAGGTTAGGGCGTGGGAGCGAACTTGAACTAGATTACGAAGTGATATTTTAAGGCGGCTCTTGGGTCGCCTTTTATATTATCATGACTTCAACAGCAAAGACAGGATAGTGTAAGGAGACTCTCCCTTACTCAAGGAATCATCCATCAACCGCTGATGCTCTTCCGTCCAGAATTGAGCGACCAACCTTTTCTCTAACATGCGCTGAATGCGCCTGCGGGCGTGGGAGTGGCGGCGTTTCTCGAAATCGCCGGAGTCGCGCAGATGAGTCAAGTGTGCCTCAATCTGTCCGGCCAACTCGGAGATGCCGGTTTCGCGAGTGGCGACGGTGTTCACAACGGGCGGTTTCCACACATCCCAATGCTTCAGCATCATCGCACCTTGCAGATCGCTCGTGAAGCGGTCCGCTCCTTCACGGTCGGCTTTGTTGACGCAGAAAACGTCGGCGGCTTCCATCAATCCGGCTTTCATGCCTTGAATTGCATCACCGGATTCGGGGACCAGGACGACAACGACCGAGTCTGCGTATTGGACAACTTCAAGTTCTGACTGGCCGACTCCGACGGTTTCAAACAAGATATAGTCAAAGCCTGCGGCATCGAGAACATCGGCCATGTCTCCAGCGGCCTGGGAGAGCCCGCCCAAATCACCGCGCGTGGCAAGCGAGCGGACGAACACGCCGGGGTCGAGTCCGATGGCATTCATACGCACGCGGTCACCGAGCAGCGCGCCGCCGGAAAACGGTGACGTGGGATCGACAGCAAGCACGGCAACGAGTTTGCTCCGCGCACGAAGCAACTTAGTATAGGCCGTGACGAGCGAGCTTTTGCCCGCACCGGGCGGGCCGGTAAAACCGATGCGCACAGCCCGGCCGATTTTACCGCCGAGCGAGCGCAGCACTTCGTCCGCACCTTCGGGCGAATTTTCAACACGGGACAGGAGACGAGCGAGCGCGCTGCGCGAGCCGTCGAACATCTGCTGTGTGAGCAGTCCGGATGTCACTTCTCTGCAGCCTCGGGAGTCTTGGCAGTGAGGTCCACCATGATCATCGGTTTGCCGGTAAACTGCTCGACATAGTCCCGCACTTCGGGAAGCAGGTAGAGATTCTCGGTATCCATTTTGGCAAGGGCGCGGGCAAGAATTTCAGCGCGCTCTTCATCGCCAAATCGCTTGTTCATAATCACGAGCTTTTCGGCTTCAAAGATGCAGCTTCCGCCGCGGAAGTTACCTTTTTCATTCCGGAATTTGTAGCCCTGCTTTTCCAACGCTTCGGTGAGCAGCTGCACAAGTTTTGCGGGTTTCATCAGAGCACGTCCTCCTTGCCGACGGCTTTGAGTTTGTCCACGAGCTCCTTCACTTCCTGCGAGCGGTCAAGCGGACAGATCATCAGCGCATCTTCCGTTTCGACAACAATCAGATTGCTTACTCCGACCGCGGCAATCAGTTTTTTCCCGCCGAGAACACAGGTGTTATGTGTATTGGCCAATGCGACGTTTCCGCGCGTGGCGTTGCCGTGTTCGTCGTGCGGCATCAGTCTCCAGACTTCGTCCCAGCTTCCGACATCGTTCCAATCGAATGTGCCGCGAATCACCGCGACTTTGGGGGCCTTTTCCATCACACCGTAATCAATCGAGATACCCTTGCCGGCTTCAAAGACAGTGCGGGTGACTTCGTGCTCGTGCGGTGTGCCGATGGCTTGTTCAATCTGGTCAAAGGCCACTCCCCAGAGCGGAAGATGCTCGCGAATCTGATTCAGAATCGTATCGGCACGCCAGACAAACATACCGCTGTTCCAGACAAACTCGCCGCTTTCCAAGAATAGACGCGCCGTCGCCAAGTTGGGTTTCTCGGCGAAAGTCTTTACGGGATAGACGTTCTCGCGCAGCCTGATGCCGGTCGTGTCCATCTGGATATAGCCGTATCCGGTTTCTGGCCGTGTCGGTTCGATGCCGATGGTGGCGAGCAGTTCGGAATCATGGACAACTTCGACGGCAGAGTGCAAGCAATAGTGAAACTGCTCGATGTTGGTGATGCGGTGATCGGCGGGCAGCACAATCATCACAGCTTCGGGGTCGTGTTTATGCAGATGAGCCGCGGCGAGACCGATCGCGGGAGCGGTATTGCGGCCAACGGGTTCGATGATGAAACGGTCCTTGTTGAAGGACGGAATCATCTCGCGAATGAGTTCTGCCTGTTCGGGATTCGTGACAATCCAAACATGGTCGTTATCCACCAGACCTTCGAGGCGGGCAAGCGTGCGTTCAAGCATCGAACCTTCACCGGTCAGGTCGAGAAGTTGTTTCGGTTTATTGCGGCGGGAGAGCGGCCAGAAACGCGCGCCGACTCCACCGGCCATAATCACTGCATGAAGCATTTTATTTTTGAGTTACGTTCGTCCAGAGAAATTCTACCTCTGTCGTCCAACGCGGACGGATAGAAATTGTGTCCGGATGCCATTGGAACGGTTCTGAAAACCGGAATGGATTCATCGATCCGGTGTCAATGCGGTCGTTACTGTTGGCGTCACGAATGACGCGGAGACGGTAGTCACCTGCGGGGAATCCGTTGAACTTGAAGTGCGTATTTGTGTAGACAATCTCTGCGGGTTCGGACGATTTCAGCGGATAGAGTTCGACAATCCACGGTCCCATTTCGGTGGCACGCACAAGGCCGTCAATGGCTCCGAGTGAATCTTCCGGGAAAGTGTACCAGGCGATTTTCAGGAGCGAATCACGCAGTATGTTGCCGCTATAATCCTGAATCAGTTTCTGCGGCACAAAGAGCGAGTACTTCAGACCACGTTCAAGCGAATCCGACGGCGTAATCGTCAGGGAAATAGGATCGGTCTGCTCGACCGTGATGTCAACGTCGTTCGTATCGGCGCGCAGCGACACTGCGGCCGTATCCGAATCCGGAGAGTATACCACGGGTTCACTGAAAATGACTATGGCCTCACGGGGAATGCCGCGGGTCATTTCCCGATTGAATGGGGAAGATTCAAAGAACGCGGGGGCGGTGGTGTCCGGCCGGTTCTTGACGGCATACTGTGATGAAAGTTCGACGTCGCCGATACTCACTCTTAGCAAAGCTGAATCCCCGCCCACAGTATCGGCGAAATAAATGTGCCAGGCGTGCGAAGCGGTCGAGTCTTCGCGAAAGTGCTCTGCAGGCACATTCCGGCTTCCGTCGGAGATATTGACGCGGGGCTGGCCGTCGATATTTACGCGCAAATCAATCCGATGCATGTCCATTTGGCGGACTCGCAGGATTGCCGGCGGAGTCGTGTCCTGCAGGGACGGCGCAAAGGTGATTCGAGGTTTGGTGCCTTCCTCGACCTTGACGTCGTTCGTGGCGGTTCCAATCCACTCGGACGCGGGCTGCCACATGCCGTCGAAGTTTTTGTCATCGAGCGCAAACAAGCGATAGGTCCCGGGGGCAAGATAGCCCAATTCGAATGTACCGTCGGGAGCTGTCTGCATGCGATAGTCCGGCGCATCCGTCATGGGATCCGGCAATGAATCCTTCACTTGATACGCAGTGACCGCCATCGAGCGCACACCGGGCGGCAAAGCGACAGCACCGGCAATCTCTCCTTTGTCAATATGATCGCCGGTGCTGAAGGCAAGCGTGTAGCTGTTTTCGAACGGGTTGTTCTGCAGGTCCTTTGCAGTTGCGCCGACTGTCACGACGATAGTGCGGTTTTCCGGCAGAGGATCAAGATAATCCAGAGTCAGCCTTCGTCCAGACCAGCGATAGCGGAGGCGGCGTCCGGGCTCAGGCGACAGATAAAGCGAGGCTTCGACGGCGGCTCGATTCACCGGCTCGGAGAATTCGAGAGTCACATCCGCATCCAGAGGAACCATCACGCTGTTCTGTTCCGGAATCGTCGATACAATTTCCGGAGCAATCTTGTCTTCGGGTCCTCCGGGCGGTACCGCCATTCTCGCGCAGCTTGTGACAGCAAGCACGAGAACGAGACAGGCAAGGTGATGTTTAGTTGCGGCCAATGCCGAAATACTCGAAGCCGATTTCGCGCATGTGAGCGGGTTCAAAGAGATTTCGCCCGTCAAAAATTATCGGCCGTTTAAGGAGAGTTTTGATTCGGACGAAGTCCGGTTCACGGAACTCCTGCCACTCAGTGCAGATAAGCAGTGCGTCCGCGTCTTTCAGCAGCGAGTAGTAGTCATCGTGAAAGTGCGCCTTAGCACCCAGAATAGGCCGCGCATTCTCCATGGCCTGCGGGTCATAGACGCAGATTTTCGCGCCGCGCTCGTGCAGCAGCTCGATGGTATAAATGGAAGGAGCTTCGCGCATGTCATCGGTGCGGGGCTTGAACGAAAGTCCCCAGATTGCGAGTTTTAGTCCTGAGAGATCTTCACCGAAGCGCTTCACCACTTTGTCCACCAATCGAACTCGCTGTTTGTGGTTCACTTCGTCAACAGCGTTCAGGATCTTCAGGTCGTGGCCGTATTGATGTCCGATGCGTATCAGCGCGGACACATCCTTCGGGAAGCATGAGCCGCCATACCCGATTCCGGCGAAAAGAAAGTGCGGACCGATGCGCTTGTCACTGCCGATGCCAAACCGGACATGGTTGATGTCCGCGCCGCATTCTTCGCAGAGGTTCGCAATTTCATTCATGAAAGTAATTTTGGTGGCGAGCATTGCGTTTGCGGCATACTTGGTCATTTCAGCGGAGCGGACATCCATGGTGACGACGCGGTAACCCGTACGGTGAAACGGCGCGTAGAGCCGCTTCATCAGCTCTTCGGCTCGCGCGCTTGAAACTCCGATGACAATGCGGTCGGGCTTCATGAAATCGTTCACCGCATCGCCTTCCTTGAGGAACTCGGGGTTTGAGACCACGTCAAACTCTGCGGTCGTGTGCCTGGCAATGGCTTCGCGGACCTTGTCTCCAGAGCCAACCGGCACCGTGGACTTATTGACGATGACTTTGTAACTTTTCAAACGTTTACCGATCTGCTCTGCGACAGCGAGCACGTAGCTTAAGTCGGCGGAGCCGTCTTCTCCGGGCGGCGTGCCGACGGCAATCATAAGTACTTCAGAATCGTCCATGACCGAGTAGAGATCGGTGGTGAAGCTCAGGCGACCTTGGGCGACATTGCGATCAAGATATTCCTTCAGGCCGGGTTCATAGATGGGGACGATGCCTTTTTTAAGCATTTCAATTTTGCGCGGGTCTGTATCAACGCACGCGACGGTATTGCCGGACTCAGCCAGGCAAGTACCGGTGACAAGACCGACGTAGCCGGTCCCGATAACAGTAACTTTCATAATTTGGAATTTGGTTGAGAGGCGAGTACAGGGAGCATCGCTATTTCGCGATAAACTCCTTCATGTAAGTGCTGACAATGTGATCCAGCACGAGATGTAAATCTTCAACGGGGCCGTATTCACGCGATTCGACAATGACATTGTGGTCAGTCATAGCGGCCAATTTCCCGCCGCCGAAACCGATGAGACCGACGACGGTGGTCTTAAGTTCACGGGCGGCGACAGCGGCTTCCAGAATGTTCGGCGAGTTTCCCGACGCGGTAATGAGAACGACCACGTCTCCGGGGCGAGCGTACGCCCTGAGCGGTTCTGCAAAAATGGAGTTGTAACTAACGTCGTTGCCATACGCGGTGAGCATGGGAACGTTATCTCCGAGAGCGAACATGCGGAAACGCCTTTTGCCGGAAGTTGACGCACCTTTTGAGAAATCACACACCCAATGGGAGGCGGTGCTCCATGACCCGCCGTTTCCGCAAACAAATACGACCGCATCACGCTGAAATGCGTCTTCAAAAATCGAAATGAGTTTTTCGACGTCTTCAATCTTGACGGAATCGAGGACTGCCTTGAGCCTCTCGAAATATGAGCGAATATGTGTTGCTTTGTCGAGACTCATTTGAAGGGATATCGCTTGATATTGAAAATGATTTTGCTGCCGTCCCGTTCGGGCATGAACGGCAATTCAAACAGCTCCCCGAGCGCGCTGCGTACGGAGTCCTGATGCGACAGCGGGACATAGAGCAAGAGGAAACCGCCGCCGCCCGCTCCGGCGATTTTCCCGCCGAGTGCACCTGCCTTTATGGCGCGGTTATACATATCGTCTATTCCGTCATCGGAAATCTTGGCAGCCATCTTTTTCTTCAGCTCCCATCCGGCATGCAGTAACCGTCCGACCTGCTCGAAATCCATAAGGGAGAGTGCGGCTTCGATTTTGTCCACAAGCGGCATCATCGCCTCGAGGATTTCACGTTTAGAAGCAGTCTGCGACTTCTGCTCTTTCAGAATTTCCGCAGATTTGCGGGTTCGATTTGTGAAGAAGAGCATCAAGTGATTTCCGAAGTGCCGCAGCGCCTGGGCGGGCAGGTCAACTTCCGTTTCGGTGACGGTCTCGTCGGGATTAAAAACAAACCTGCGCAATCCGCCGTAGGCAGCGATGTACTGGTCCTGTTTTCCGATTGGTCGTCCGCAGCGCATAATTTCGATGTCGCAGGCTTCACGGGCGAGCTGCTCGGCGGTCACTTGACGGCCGAGGTAAGAATACATGGCGTTGAGCAGCCCCACGACAAGCGAGGATGATGAGCCTAAGCCGCTGCCCTCGGAAGGGATGTCGGCAAGCGTCGAGATTTCAACTCCGCTGCCGAGCCCGGTGACCTCCATTGCCGAACGGATGAGCTCGTGCTTTATTTCGCTGACATCATCAACAGTTTCATTGCGCGAGTAGTTCAGTACGATTTTGTCGTCGAATCGTTCCTTGATGATGACAAAGATGTACTTATCAATTGCGGTCGAGATGACCTGGCCGGCACCTTGTTTATAGAAGTCGGGCAAGTCACTGCCGCCGCCGGCAAAGCTAAGACGAAGCGGAGTTTGTGTAATAACCATGCTTAGGAATTGCGCTCTCTGCGCGCGCAGACAGCCGCATACGCTTCGGGAGTGCCAATGTCTTGAATAAATTCGTTAGTTACGTAGCCGTACATTTTGCCTACCAGCCGGGGCAGCACATGGAAACCAATGTCCGCGGGAACGCTTTCCGGAACCCACCGAAAGAGCTCCGGTGTTGCAACATGAATTCCTGAGTTGGCGTAATTGGTTTTGGGATGAGCAGGTTTTTCTTCAAAAGCAATCACCCGGCCTGATTCGCTCAGTTCGAGAATGCCGCAGCGAGTCGGTTCCGGTGTCGGATAGGCCACGAGCACCAGCGGCGGATTCTCCGACTGACTGTGAAACTCGCGCAGACGACTCAAGTCAATTTCGGCGTAATTATCGGCGTAGATAATGAAGAACCGCTCTTCATTACGAAGAAAGTCATACGCAGCCCGCAGCGTTCCGGCACTTCCGAGCAGGGTTTCCTCGTAACCTTCAACAAAGTTCAGTCCACAGGGTTTGGCCGCGATGAAGTTGCGGACCTGACCGGCGTGATGATGAGTGTTGATATAGACATCCGTCACACCTGCAGCAGACAGCGTTTCGCACCAGTAATCGAGCAGCGGCCGTCCGGCGACGGGCAACAGACACTTCGGGGTGTTCTTCGTCAGGTCACCGAGTCTGCTGCCAATTCCCGCGGCAAGCACTAACGCTTTCACGCGACGGCGAAACTCTTTTCCCGGGCAGTCTTACACCAGTCCCACGTCTTGCGCAGTCCGTCGGAAAGCTTCACTTCCGTTTTCCACTTCAGGATATTCGCCGCACGCGCAGCGTCGAGATAGACTGCGCGAATCTCACCTGTTCGCGGCGGAGCATAGATTGGTTCTCCGCGGAAATCGGCAATCTCAGCAAGCTCCTTGAACAACGTGTTGACCGACGTGCCGACGCCCGACCCGATATTCAGAATCTCACCATCTCCGGAATCAACGGCGAGCAGATTCGCGCGGACGCAATCGGAAACATAAACGTAGTCGCGAAGCTGTTCACCGTCACCAAAAATCGTCGGAGTTTTTCCGTCGAGAAAAAGTCCTGCGAAGATGGCTATCACTCCCGCTTCGCCGTGAGGGTTTTGCCGCGGTCCGAATACATTCGGGTAGCGCAACACGGTATATCGCAAGTCGTAGAGCAGTCGGTAGAGTTCGAGATAGTGCTCTACGGTATGCTTTGAAATACCGTACGCGCATTCGGGATTAATCGGATGCTGTTCGTTTACCGGAAGCGATTTGGGCTCACCGTAAACAGCGCCGCCGGTCGAGATATAGATAATCTTTTTGACGTTATGGCGCATCGCGGAAGTGATAATGTTTATCGATCCGACGATATTCGACTGGGCGTCAAAAACCGGATCAACCAGCGACTTGCGGACATCCATCTGCGCCGCATGATGGTCAATGACGTCGGGCCGGAAAGCACGAATCACTTTTTCGACCGACGCGTCATCGCGAATATCCACTTCAAAGAATGTCGCGTCTTTGGGGACGTTATGCCGAAACCCCGTGCTCAGATTATCAAGCACTGCAACTTCATGTCCCGCCGCAAGAAAACCTTCGGCCACATGAGACGCAATAAAACCGGCACCGCCGGTAACGAGAACTCGCATTAGGCTATTGCTCCTTTCGCGGGCCTGACCACGTTGAGACTTTGCATTTTCTGTTCGGCGAAGTCCATGATGTCGTCAATGTCCGTTTGCTCTTCAAGGTAGGCTCGATACTCGCGAACGGACTCTTCGGCGCTGCGGACTGGATTCCAGCCGAGGGATTTGAGTTTGGCAACATCCGATATTATGTGTCGAGTATCGCCGAAGCGGTAGAGGCCGGGAACACGCGGTTGCAGCTCATCCTTGCCGAAAACTTTTGCGACAATCGAGCAGAATTCCGTCACCGTATAGGCACGGCCGCCGCCGACGTTGAACATCTCGTAGTTCGCGCGATCATCCTCCAGCACCAGTAAATTGGCCTGCACGACGTCGTGAATATTGACGAAGTCGCGCACTTGCTGACCGTCTTCATAGATAAGGGGGGCGCGATTGAAGAAGTAGCTTAGTGAAAATATGCGGCAGGCACCGGAATAGTTATTGTAGAAGCTTTGACGCGGACCTTGAACGATTGAGAAACGCATGGCCACGGACGGGATGTCATAGCGTTTGCCGAACGCGAGCGTCATAAGTTCCTGCGAATACTTCGACAGTGCATACTGGTTCAGCGGTTTAGCGTCGGTTTCCGGAGTCGGCTGCCATGTCAGGATTTCGCCGTTGCGCGGGTCACGAAACTCCCATTCGCCTCCGTCAAGCTGCGAAACGGGACGCAACTCGGGATGAAAAAGTTTTCCGTCCGATGCGACATAGCGTCCTTCACCCGCCACGGCTTGTGATGAAGCCACCACAACCTTTTTGACAGGGAGCTTTTTTTCCACGATGAGTTCGTAGATTAACGCGGTCCCGACACTGTTGACGTGAAAGAACTTGGAGAAGTCAGGAAGATAGTCCTGATATGCCGCGAAGTGATAAACGGCTTCAACACCATCGAGAGCTTCGAGCATTTTGCCGCGGTCGCGGACATCGCCTTCGATAAATTTCACCTTAGCCGGAATATAGTCCGGCTTGCCCTTCATGTGAACGGGTTTCTCAAGGCTGTCAAGAATCGTGACGTCGTATCCTCTGCGAAGCAATTCATCCGTCGTATGTGACCCGATAAAGCCGGCACCGCCGGTGACAAGAACGCGCAATTTGAATCCTTACAATTAGTGAGCGCCGCGTCCGAGCAGAACGGCAGGTATGGTTTTCATGAGAATTTTGAAATCCAGCCAGAGAGTCCAATTGTCAATATAGGCGAGATCGAGTTTCACCCATTCGTCAAAATCGGTGATGCTCGAGCGGCCGGAGATTTGCCAGAGACAGGTCAGGCCGGGTTTCACAGAGAGTTTGCGGCGATGCCAACTGTCAAAGCGGGGCAATTCCGTCTCGAGGGGCGGACGCGGTCCGACGATAGACATGTCGCCTTTCAGCACACTCCAGAGCTGCGGTAGTTCATCGAGACTGAACTTGCGCAGGATGCGGCCGACGGGAGTAATGCGCGGATCATTCTTGATTTTGAAGACCGCGCCTTTCATTTCGTTTTGTGCTTCGAGTTTCGCCTTCAATTTGTCGGCGTCCACGACCATCGTGCGAAACTTGTAGCCCGTGAACTTTTCCTTGTTGAAACCAACAACCTTCCAGCGATAGAAAATCGGTCCGTTATCCGTCAGCTTGATGGCGATGGCGATACCGGCCATGAGCGGGAACAGCAGGATGAGCAGAAAGGCCGAAAAGGCAATGTCGAAGAGGCGCTTCACCAGAATCTGCCACTCCTTGTGCCGCATTGAAGTGTATATCAATACCGGCTGGTCATACTGAATATCCGTCGAGACATGCGCAACAAGACTCGAAAACCAGTTGGACAGGATGACCGCTCTTACGCCTTCCTGTTCACACAACGCGAGCATGTCAGTACATTCGGAAATCTGGCGAGTCGGGACGGCAAAGACCACTTCGTCAATCGTATATTGATGCAGAATGTCCGTCAGGTCTTCCGGCGTGCCAAGATAGTGTAATTCGCCTGGCGCATTGGCGCCATGCTTACGATCCGTGTCGACGAAGCCAATCAGGTGAATCGGCCAGCCCGGATGTTCGGAAAGAGTTTTGACGAACCGCGCGGCCTTATCCGCGGAGCCTATGACAAGAACACGCTTATTCAATCCGCCGCCGCTTAGCATATACTCGCGGATGCTGCGGAAGAAGACTCTGTTTACGGTCAGGAGCAGCGTATTCAGCAGCGTAAACAAACCGATTGTGGAGCGCGGCGGGAGTTCAATTCGCAGGATATACGTCGCGGCAAAGAGCACCACCGTTCCAATCACGGCTGTGCGAAGCGCCAGTTTGAAGTCCTGCCAGACACTCGCAGGCTGCACAGTGTCATACGACCTCTGCATGTCCAGCAAGAGCCACCAAATGAGCAGAATCAACGCCCCGACTTCGTAGTAGCTATGTATGGATTGTGCGCTGCCGAAGAAATAGAACGTACGAATCTCAGTGCGCAGCGCGAAGGCGAGCACAAATGAGACGGCGGTGAGGCCGAGGTCAGTCAGGAGATGAAAAATCCTGAGCCAGATGTTACGTTCAATACTTCTTGGCATTTCTCTTAGTCGAACGTCAGAATTTAAGCTCCGCCGCCGCCGTAGAAGCCGCGGACGGCGTCACAGACTTCGTGAACTTCCGCATCCGTCAGCTCGGCCGACATGGGAAGTGCGATAGACTCCTTGGACAACCGCTCTGAAACCGGGAAGGCTCCTTCCTTGTATCCGAGGAAATCGAAGCACTTTTGCAGATGAAGCGGCACGGGATAATAGATCATACTGCCGATCCCTTTGGTCTTCAAATGCTCCATCAACTCATCCCGTTTGGGAACACGGAGACAATACTGATGATACGTGTGCCATGCGCCGGGCGCTTCGACCGGGCAGATTGCGGGTGTGGCTTTAAGACCGTCGTTGTAAAGTGCGGCGATCGCGCGACGGCGATTATTCCATTGTTCAAGGTGCTTGAACTTGATAAGCAGCACGGCGGCCTGGAGCTCATCGAGGCGGCCGCAAATACCGATTTGGTCGTGAAAGTAGCGATCCTTGCCGCCGTGGACGCGATTGATACGAACATCGTGGGCCAGCGCGTCATCGTTAGCAAGCACCATTCCTCCATCGCCTGCTCCGCCGAGATTCTTGGTCGGATAGAAGGAGAAACAGTTCAGGTCGCCAAAGCCTCCGGCAACGACATTATTGAACTTCGCGCCGACCGCCTGGGCGGCATCCTCGATGATGAGCAGATTGTGTTTCCTGGCAACTGAACTCCAAACAGCCGGATCCACCATTTGACCGAAGAGATGCACCGGCATCAGCGCACGTGTTCGCGGTGTAATCACGGATTCGAGCATGTCACCACGGGCATTAAACGTATGCTCGTCGATATCCACGAAAACAGGCTTCGCGCCGCCCCGCACAATTGAGCTTGCTGTCGCGAAAAATGTGTAGGGAGTAGTTATGACTTCATCGCCGGGTTTCGGTTTCAAAGCCATAACGGACAACAGAAGCGCGTCTGTTCCGGAGGAGACTCCGATTCCGTGTTTCATACCGGAGAGTTTTGCCATACTCTCCTCGAGCCCTTTGACTCTGCTTCCAAGAATAAAACTTTGAGTTTCGAATATCTGCGTGACTTCGGCCATGACTTCGTCACGGATCGTCCGAAATTGCGCCTGCAGATTGAGCATACCTACGCTCATTTATTCACCTTTAAATAGTAATCCATGGTGCGGCGAAGACCTTCCTGCATGGGAACCAGCACCTTGTAGCCCATAGCGTCTTGAATTTTCGAGATGTCGGCAAGTGAATCGCGCACATCGCCGGCACGCGCGGGTTCGTGCACCGGAGTAACCGTTTTGCCCAGCGCGTCACCGATGCCATTGAGAATATCGATCAATGAGTAGCGCGCACCGCACGCCACATTGAAGAATTCACCGGCAACATTTGAAGATGGCGCATCACAGGCGAGCAGATTGGCACTCACCGCATTTTCCACGAACGTAAAGTCACGCGACTGCAGGCCGTCACCGTGCACGACAGGAGCTTCACCGCGCATAGCTTTTGTGATGAACAACGGAATGACGGCAGCATACTGCGAAGCCGGATCCTGCTTCGGGCCGAAGATATTGAAATAGCGCAGCGCAATCGTCTCCAGCCCGTATACGGCGTGAAACGCCTGACAATACTTCTCGGTGGCGAGTTTGCTCACTGCATAAGGCGACCGCGGGAGCATGGTCATACTTTCGACCTTAGGAAGCGTAGGCGTATTGCCATACACGGATGAACTCGAAGCGGCCACAAAGCGTTTGACACCCGCATCACGTGCGGCCATCAGCGCGTTCAACGTGCCTCTGATATTCACTTCGTTGGTGGTGACGGGATCGGCGATTGACCTCGGAACGCTTCCGAGCGCGCCTTGGTGAAGCACGTAATCACAGCCTGCAGTCGCATTCCGGACGGCTGCCTCGTCGCGCAGATCCCCTTCAATGAACTCAATGTCATTCAGAAACGGAGCGAGATTTTCCCGTTTGCCTGTGGAAAGATTGTCAAATACCCGAACGGAATCGCCGCGAGTCAGGAGTTTCTCAACGATATTAGATCCGATGAATCCGGCGCCGCCGGTAACGAGATAACGAGATGGCATCTATTTCGATTTCTCCGGGTCGGGCCGGACATAGGTGTAACAGGGATTAATCATGCCGCGAATGGCCGCGAACATGTACTCAAGCTGTCCCTGACCAAGACGGGCGTGACATGGAAGCGCGAGCAGCGACTCGTTCTCGTCGAATTCAGCGTGCACCCCGAAGCTGGCGAGTCGCTCGTGAATAGCACGAACCGAATACGGTTCCGCCGATGAAAACAGATAGCAGGCCGGAGCAGTTTGGTCAGGCAGGGGCGAGTGCATGCCCGTCAGCGCAAAGAGTTTGGATGCCGCGCGCAAATTGCTCATTCTTCGATCGAGTTCAGTTTCGCGGCGGCGCCAATGAATCTGCAGTCCTTCACGAACGCGATTCCGCTTGGTCACGTCAAGGCAATGGAAATTGTCCCACACAACTTTGTCAGGGAAGTACTCACCCACGAGCACGGCGCCGAACGGCAGCGGCAGCCAGCGCGCGAAATCGAAAACAGAGAACTTCCCGAAGCTGCCGCAGCGGGAAACACCATTCGGAACAAGCAGGGCATCGCGACAATCTTCTATCAACGGCTCATTCAGGAGCGACAGCGATTCCGCCTCGGGACAAACATAACCCCAGCGATGACAGACGATTCGGGCACTGCACACAACCGGACGCTCTTCGAATCTCCATTGGTCGCCATACGCCGAATTCAGCCAATCCACGTAAGAGCGCTCTCCCACCGAAGACCATACTCCGATCGTCGATCCTCGCGGCACGCCGGCAGCACGAATCGCCGATTGCAGCGCGAAGGGATAGGACGGCATGTAGGTGAACTCGGCCTCGAAGAACTCCGTAAGCGCCGTGTTGATTGCGATAACCTGTTCTTCCGGTGCATCGAGATCGTCCGCCGAAAACGGCTCAATGCGGATGCACGGTTTAGCTTCGTCGGGCGGGGGACGAAACAGGATGGGATACGGCTTCGTGCAGTACTTCTGGAAGTAGTGCTGCAAATCGTGACGAAAACTTACTCCGACATCGAGATATTCAAAGTCCGAGTTTTCGAATTCCGTCACCACGTGCCAGAAGAGGTAGGCATTCGCTTCAATCTCACGTCCTTTATCGTTGGTGCCGCCGTAGTGATAAAAGAGCGTGTTAGGAGTAACCGGTGTGACGATGATTCCGCCGACAAGCTCAGCGCCCACATAGGCAAGATAGAGTTTTTGATCCGGCTCGAGCGCGGGTGTCAACGTTTCCGGGTCGTACCAAAGTTTTGCCATGAGCGACAAATCACGGCTTTCGATGACCCGAATACCGGCATTCTGCGCCTTACGGATGCCTTGCTTGGCACGCGAGCGGAGCTCTTTCCAAGCGATGTCGCGATTCAAATGCAGCAGCGCACCGCGCGTGACAATGTCTTTACCGACGTATTGCAATGGTTATGGGCAAATACCACAACGCGTTCCGGTCTGCATCAGGACGTCGTTGCTGGAGTTTAGTAGCGGAGTGAGGAATACGACCGGACAAGTACCGTCGTCGTCACGATCATGAATATAGCGGTCTTTGATTTGTGCCAGACTAATCGTGCCCCAGGAGTTGTTGGTCGCGTCCACGTTTTGCGTATTGTGCTGATTGCAGTTCACGTTGATTACGAACCGGTCGATAGTGGACAGGCAGTTGTAATTGAACCTCGGGTTCGAGGGACCGCGTTGATCCTCGGTGACACCGATGTTCATCACGGTATTCATGCGCGTGAATTCATTGTGATGAATCTGCACCGTTGAATCCACGTGGGACCCGACGGCAAGCGCGAACCAGGAAGTCTCGAAATGATTTCCGTGAATTTCGGTTTCGCTGACGAGATCGAGCCGGATAACACCGCGGGTACCGCTTCCGCTGGTGTCCGATCCGCCGCAGTCGCGAAACCAATTGCAGAAGATCTCACAGTCATCCATGTTGTAGAGCACGAGCGCAAACGGGTCGCTAGTCTGAAAGATATTATGCTCGCAAACAAATCCCGAAGTCGAGGTTGTGCGGCAGCCGGTATCCACCCGTTCAAAGACACATCTGCGGAGAACCGGCGGTTCACCTTCGGCCAGGATACCGTACGCGAAGCGAAAGAAATAGCAGTTCTCAATCAAACCGCCGCCTGCCTCAGTGTCGATAGCGACATCGCCGTTCCGGAATGAGACATAAGCCAAATCAGGAGGTGATGCGCCGTCTTCGAACGTAAGTTGCTGCCATTCGTCCGGGTCGCGCGCGATAACATCCGCAGGCATGAAGCGAATGTAGTTCTGCGGCGTTCCCCTGCAGATGAGCGTGCCTTCGATATTGAGGGACTTATTCCCCTGCATCAACACGACCGCCCCGGGTTCAATGGTCAAACTTCTTCCGGCACTAACGGTCATGTTGTTAGGAACGATGTAGTGAACGCCGGACCTGAACGTGGTATCGGTTGGGAAGCGGAAGAGGTTGTCGGGAAAGCGAATCACTTTAGGAAGACGAAGCTCCCCGATGTCCATGTCTGAACCCGTCGTATTGAGTTCACGCGGAACAGACCAACCCTGTCCAAGTTTTTCGGCAACGATGATGTAGTTTCCGCCGACAATGCTTTCGAATTGAAAATTACCATCGCCGTCCGCCGTGTCGACGAAGGCCGGATTGAAGAGCCGATGGTCGAAGGTTGCCGCGAGGTCAAGCGGAAATCCGACGGCATCTTCATCGCCGGTAACCGACCAAACCGAGGCATCGTCGTTGACATCAAAGGAAACGGGCCTGTTGTAGATTTTGACAATGGCATTGGCCGGGCTTCCTTCTTCAGCGGTCACACGTCCAATCACACCGTTTTGCCCCTCCTCATTTTTGCATGACACAAGAAGGAGCGCGGCGGTGAATTGGGCAGCGAGCAACAGCCCGCGCCAGTCAAATTTGAAGAAGCGGATCATCTTAAATACACGATTCCCGCAGTGACACATGCCCATAGAGCAACATTGACCAAGGTGGCGCGATCCTTAACAAGGAGTTTTGTCGGGTCACCGCCCTCTCCCCTGTTGTAGATCAGGTACAGATACCGGAACAGTCCGTAGACGACGAAAGGCAGCGTCCAGAAGAGCGCCCGTGTTCCATAGTGTCTGAAAGTGTCGTCCGAAATTGTATACAGACTATATGCGACCATCGTTGCCGCACATAATGCCGCAAGCATTTGGTCTATAAACGTGAGACTGTAAGCTGCGAGGCTTGCCCGGTGAGAGGCAGCGGCTTCACCCAGCAAGGCAATCTCGTGTCTGCGTTTCGCCAGCGCAAGAAACAATGACAGCAGGAATGCGCACAGGATTAGCCAGTACGAGAGATAGACATCCGGGAGCATGGAGCGAATCACGGCGACTCCACCGACTGCACGCAGGACAAAGCCCATTGACAGCAGAAGCACATCCAGAATAACGGCGCGCTTCATGCCGAGGGAGTAGGCAAGGTTGACGGTCAGGTAGGCAGCGGCCACAGCGCCGAAATAGACATCAAGCAGAAACGCCCAGCCAATGCCAATGCCGCCGAGCAGAACCGCAAGCAGAGCAGCAGTCCCCGCTGAGACTCTGCCTGACGGCAGCGGCCGCGACTTCTTCTTCGGATGTTCGCGGTCGGCCTTCAGGTCAAGCAGGTCGTTCAGGGCATAGACAGCGGAAGACAGCAGGCAGAAAGCGAAGAACCCTTGCAGCGCCTGCACGATGACTTGCGGAGTGTCGAGCACGACACGCGCGGGTGAAAACAGCACCGCCGCGAAAATAATCATGTTTTTGGACCACTGCGCGGGTCGCAGAAGTTCAATGATTGCGGCGAGTGAATTCAAGGTCTTAAAGCCTTACGACGTTGTCCCGGTTGCCGAGTGCCGCTGTGGCATTGCGCGCGTCAAACACAAGCGGGCAATTCTCCACCAGCAACTTGTAGTCAACCGCTTTGTGGTCCGTGCAAATTACCGCGACGTCATACTTCTTGACTGAAGCCGCGTCAAAGGGCACAGACTTCATGCGATGATGAGCGGTGTCAACTTCAGCAATGAAGGGGTCGTGATAATCCACGGTCGCACCGCGCTTCATCAGCAATTCGATGATATCAAGTGACGGGGATTCCCGCGAATCGTCAATGTCCCGTTTGTAAGCCACGCCCATCACGAGAGCTTTGCAGCCTTTGACCGCCTTTCCGCGCTCGTTTAATGCATCGGCAACGCGCTGAGTGACGTAGTCCGGCATTTTGGTGTTGATGTCATCGGCGAGCTCAATAAACCGTGCGCGGTACTTCAGCGTTTTAAGTTTCCACGACAGGTAAATGGGGTCAATGGGAATGCAATGACCGCCCAGCCCTGGTCCGGGGTAGAAAGGCATGAAGCCGAATGGCTTGGTGGATGCGGCGCGAATCACTTCCCAGACGTCCACGCCGAGAATTTCGCACATAATGGCGAGCTCATTGACCAACCCGATGTTGATTGAACGGAAAGTGTTTTCGAGCAGCTTGACGAGCTCGGCTGCTTGCGTGCTGGATACGGGAACGATTGTCTCAATGACTTTGCCGTAGATGGTCTGCGCGGCATCCATACATGCGGGAGTGGCGCCGCCCATGACTTTCGGCGTGTTGAATGTGCCGAATTTTTCGTTACCCGGGTCCACACGTTCCGGCGAAAACGCAACAAAGACATCCTGACCAACTTTCAGTCCTCGCTCTTCAAACGCAGGCACAAGCAATTCGTCCGTTGTGCCGGGATAGGTCGTGCTTTCGAGCACGAGCAAAAGACCGGGGTGTGCGTACTTCAGAATTTCATCACGTGCGGCGAGAATGTAGGAGATATCGGGGTCGCCTGTTTTGCGCAATGGTGTCGGAACACAGATTGAAATCGTGTCCAGATTTCGAATGACAGAGTAATCACTCGTCGCATCAAGTTTTCCTGCCTTAACCAGCGAAGCCAGTTCTTCGTCGTTAACATCAAGAATATAGTTTTCTCCGCGATTGATACGGTCAACTTTGTCTTGTGTAATGTCTATACCGGTCACGTGATAGCCCTTGGCGGCAAACTGGACAGCCAACGGGAGACCGACATAACCCAAGCCGACAACACCGACACGGAGTGTGCCGTCCTGAGCCTTCTTTTTTAACTCGTTCAGAATCATAAAGTTCTTGTTACCTTTCCCGAAAATCGGTGACTCTAAATATACTAACGACCAGGCAAAAATGCAATGAAAAAGGGGTCTAATTAGGACCCCCGAAAGATGCTTTGCAATTGTTATACCGTTATTTACGTCAGATGACTCTAAGATTTAGTGCGAAAAAATGTTCCCAGAAATCAGACGGGCGGCCTGAAGCCGCCCATCATTTGAAGAAAATCAAACTGCCTCTATTGAACACTTAGCAAATAAA
Organism: bacterium; assembly: GCA_013360195.1. Lineage (NCBI taxonomy): Bacteria > bacterium. Next base: position 267,269 of record JABWCQ010000001.1, on the reverse strand, counting down.
CCCGACCCATGTTCTCGGCAGTCTCCTGGTCCCACCAACGGGCACCTACGGCCAAGTCCATTGCCCCGTTGCCGTCCAAATCGCCTAGCGACGCAACGCTGTTTCCGGCCGCATCGGCGATGTTCTCGCCGGAGAACTGATAGAAGTCGTTCTCCCAGCCGCCATAGAAGAAATGCACTACACCGCGGCTTTGGTTGGCATTTGAGGCCTGTGCAGCCCAATCGCCTTTGCCGTCTTTGTTCAAATCTCCCAGCGTAAATACCCGTTCGCCAAAGCGACCGGCTTCAGTTGAGCCTGTGAAGGTCGCTGCCGGCGCATCGGGCAACGCGGTGGCCCCGTGATAGAGGTAAACCTTACCCAATTGACGGCCGCCGCTCGTCCATTGCGGCGCCCCAACGACCAGTTCTGCAACACTGTCACCGTTCACATCGGGGACAATCGCAACTGACCAACCAAATTGGTCTTGAAAGCTGGTTAACTCGCCCTTGTAAAGCTTCTGGTGCTTTGTGGCACTCAATTCCTTGCCGCCCTGAAAAACGTACACAGCGCCTGAATACGTGGCTTCTGTGCCAAAGTGCGGCGCTCCAATGGCAAGATCGGCCTGTCCATCTCCGGTCAAGTCTCCGGTGGCGACAGAGGAACCGAACAAGTCATTCAGAGTGCCTTGTTTGAACTCAAGGTCGGGGGTTTTGGCCACTCCGCCTGAGTTTCCGAAATAGACGTACACGCGGCCTGAAGTGGCACCGGCCTTCGCTGAGTGCGGAGCACCCACAACCAGGTCGGCGAAATTGTCGCCGTTGATGTCGTGTGACATGCTGATGGAGCGGCCGAAAGAGTCCTTGCTTTCACCAGCCGTGACGACCTGCGGCGAGCCTCCGAAGCCCGAGCCACCCATGTAGAGATAGACTTTTCCAGCGGGCTTTGCTCCCGTGCCCTGACCGCCTTCAGCGGCAATCGCTAGATCGGGAGTGCCGTCGCCGTTGAAGTCACCGGTGGACATTGAACTGCCGAACAACTCACCGTCGTCCGAACCTTTGATGGTTAAGACAGGTGAGGTCGCAAGCAAACCATCGTAGAAGTGAACGGCGCCGCGAGCGATCGGACCGGCATTTTCGCCCGTGTATGAAATTGCATAGAGAGGACCGGCTCCTGTCCAGGCAAATGCGCCTTCGACGGCGGAACCGAAATAGGCTCTTACTTCCGGTCCGTCCATAACACGCAGGAGATACTTTGAAGCCGCGTTCTTGGACTCGAGCTGAGCCAAAGACAAGGCGTAGACCACCAGTATCATTACCGCGGAGACTAAAATGTATCCAATTCTCTTCATGACGCTCTCAAAGTTTCTGAGCGGAAGCTCTTTGAGTGAGTCGAGGAGTGGCAGGAAATCCGCGGCACTCCTCGAAAGATTCTAATATTCCGTGCTCTCAAACAAACACGGAATGATTGTCTCTGTCAAAACTCGCGGGCAAATCTATGCAGATGTCGCGATCCAATTAGAAGATCAAAACCCTTGAAATGCTCCAACGATCCATGTACGCTGATGACTTGCGAAGGCACATCCAAGCTAACAAAGCGAACTCTAATCGGCCAACGCATGGAACGCACATCTGGAAGACCGAACTTATTTCTTGGGCTGATGGTCAAACTTTCGCCAAAGTGTTCCAACAAGAGTGCCGTCAAACCTGCGGAAGCAAATGAATCGTGTTCACTTTCACTCAAACGTGCTGTACAATCACTAACAGTTTCAACGTCGGAAAAATCCCGTCCTTGATTACGCGGAATGTCTATATGGACTCTGACAAACGAGTTGTTACCGGAAAAACCGTCCGCCATGCCAGAGCGAACTCCTTAGGTGCTTGCGTCAAGCGCTCACGAATTTTCTTTTGCTTCGGACAAGATAATCAACATCAGATTTTTCCTGAACAATGAAACTCGCACCATTGCACGACCGATGGCCGGCCATGAAGGCCTCTTCCAAAGAATCGAAGTCCCCAACAAGTCCTGATTGTCCCCAAACAATGAACTCACGAATTGGTGGTTTTCTTGAGGCTAGACGAGAAGCATTCGCCTTGAAATTCTGATACAGGACAATTCTACTGTCAACTGCTTTGCTCTTGGGAGAGGGCTTGAACAGCGCAGTTCGAATTCTCTTTACTCTTGGCATCTAATACTCCTTCTCAATTTCATACGGTACCAACATACCCATTCGTTCAATATAGGAACGAAAAACTGGCATGTCAAGTTCCTGTAATTGTTGAAGAAATCTGACCCGCCTTCAACAAATTTGGGAAGTTTTATAGAGTTTGAGTGACGAGCACGGCCTTAGCCGTGCTCGTCTACTGGTCAAATACACTAACCCTCGTTACCGGATGCGAACGAGGTCGATACGGCGATTCTGATAACGGCCCTGCTCGTTGGCATTGCTGGCAACGGGCTTGGAAGAGCCGTAGCCCTTGGCAACCAAGCGGCTGGGATCAACACCACGTGAGATCAGGTAGTTGCGAACGGCGTCCGCACGTGCCTGTGAGAGCGGGTTGTTGATGGCGTCCGAACCGGTGTTGTCGGTGTGGCCTTGAACTTCAAGCAGCTGGATTTCCGGATGCTCGTTGATCAGCTTGGCCGCGCCGTCCAGAACGCGTGCAAATTCATCAGTGATTTCAGCCGAACCCGTGGCGAAGTTGATGCCCGGGAAGCTGACAACACCACCGGTTTCCATCCACACGGACTCGATGGAATCCTTCACTTCGGGGCGCAGCAATTCGAGGCTGAGCTTAAGGGACGGATTACCTTCAAAAATGTAGCGATGGATGAATTCCTTCGGACCGTCGGTCTTGGCAACCATTGCTTCTTCGCGCGGTTTACGCTTCAGACTACCCATCGCGCTCTTGAAATCGTTGCACTCCTGGAAGTAGAAGTTGACCGACAAGCGATGGTTCTCATTGAGGAAGGCCTGCGGTTCTTCCACAAAGGCATACTGCAGAGCGAAGCTTTTGAAACCGAAACCGAATCCGGCAGTGAAGCCGCGATTGGTCTGATCGGTTTCAACCATGTCGTTAACGCCGCCAGCGAGATAGAAGCTGACATTGTCGCTGACATGGAAGTCATAAGCGGCTCCAATGTCCAACGTGGCTTCTTCATCTTCGACCGCGTTCAGGTCACCGGTCAGGGTAACACCCTTCCACGGATTGACGCCGACGCCGAAGCGGGCCTCGTAGGGCACGTTATCCTCGCCGTACTCACCGGCGAGATCACGCATCATGAAACCAAAGGTCAGCTCGTCGTACGGACGGAACAACAGACCTGCATCAACGCCCCAGCCGTCATTATCGGCGAGATTTTCCTGCAGATACTTTGCACCGATTCCGAGGGCGAAACCGCCGCCGAGTCCGCGTGCATAGTTCAGCTGGAAGGCATTGTTGGCGACGTCGAAGTCACCAGTCTTGTTGCCGCCGTCGTCATACTGCCCGATTCCGGTAATTCCGGAGTTGAGCCAAGACAGGCCGAAGGTTCCGAGCTTCTCGGCGCACAACGACGCACCGATGTAGTTGTAATTGCGATCTGCTTCCAGTCCGCCCGTGTACATCAGCGACACTTCAAATTTGTGCAGCCAATGCAAAGCAGCGGGGTTCCAGTAGGCCGCAGTCGCATCGTTGGCAACGGCAGTCTGGGCGGTACCCATCGCCATCGCCCGCGCACCCACACCCATCCGCAGGAATGGTGCGGCGTAGTTTTGCGCGTTGGCGGCTGAAACACAGAACATCATAATAATGCCAAGTCCCAGCGCCGTATTGCGAATTCGGGATGTCATATCCCTTCCTCCTGTCCTATCGGCTATTCTCAAGTAAATCATCTCTGGAATAAAGAATCTTGCGGGTGGGGAAAGCGCTCCTTCCCCACCCTGCAAGTTGTCGTTTAGTTGCTCGCCTTCTTGTACGCGACCTTGACGATGTTGTTGACGGTCTTACCGGTGCCGGTGACAGTCACATTGGCGAGGTACACACCGTTGGCGACTTCTTCGCCCTGGTCGTTGGTACCAGCCCAAGTGATTGCCCGGTTGTTATCGGCGAGGCTGCCTTCGAACACCGTAGCTACGAAGCGACCCGAGAAGTCGTAGATCTTGATGGAAACGTACGCACCATTGCCGGAGCCTTCTTCGATCGGCAGGACGAAGGTTGTGTAACCATCTTCCGGCGTGAAGGGATTCGGGTAGTTGTACGTATCGCCACCGACCAGAATATCCGGGTATCCGACACGCTGACCCCATTCACCCGTTGCACGGTTGCCGGCGAGATCGCTGACTTCCGCATGGAGGGTGTAGGCGCCTGACTCAAGACCCGTGAAGGCGAGAGTCGCGTAGCCGGTGAGGCCGTTGCCAGCGATGCTGACATTGGATTCACCCGGAACCGTCGTACCGTCCGCGGCTGTCAGCCAGATGCGGACGCTGGCGGGATCAAGGCCGACCGTACCGACTTCAGCGAAGTCCACACGGAAGGTGATCGGTTCAAGAACTGCGAGCGGATTCTCGTCGTCGGACAGCGGCTGCACGTTCGTGAAGATCGGCGCGCCAGTGTCGACCGTGTACAGTTGCGAGATCGGCGCCATCGGTGAGCCGCCATTGAAGTTACCGTTCAGCGTCGCACGGATGCTATTCAGACCGGTCAGATCAAAGTTGGCACAGTAGGTGGCGGTGTCGCCATTGAAGGCCACCGGTGCATCGACCACGATCGGGGCGAAGACCAGCTGACCGTCAACCAGCATTGCACCTTCCAGCGTCATCGTGACCGTGCTGCGGTCAACCTGGTCGCAATCGACCAAGGCTTCGAAGCAGTGCGGCATTGCGGACACATGGAACGGCGGCAAGAAGTAGATGTTGGCAAGGCAGTCATCGAAGCTGACCACCGCGAACGACCAGATCTCGCTTGTGGTGTTGCACACGTAGTCACAGACAGTCAGGACCACGGTGTAGTCACCATCTTCGAGGTTGCCCGTCCAGGTAATCACGCCGCCATTGATAACAGCGCCTTCCATCAGGTCGGTGTACTGACCGTTGACATGGTTCAACAGGCGGAACTCGATACAGCTCGGATCCACACCGCTGTTGCCGTCGAGGCTCGAGAAGCCGCGCATCAACGCATCGCGCCATTCACCCATATCAATACGGGTTGTGGTCGTGACGTTCATGGTCGCGTCGCTCTTTCCGCCCTTCATGCTGCCACCAATCAGACCGGTCGTCGGGGTCAGGTTCTTATCCATCATGATGGATTGATCGTCACCCGGCATACCGGCGGCACCGGCATCTTCGTCATCGTAGAAGTGAGCGCTGATGGTCACCATGAGGTCTCCGTTGACCACACTGTTGGGCAGCGGGCTCAGGACCTGAACCACAGGCGCGGCGTCGTCAACCACCCAGGTTTGAACGATTTCGGTCGTCGTACCGTACTGGTCGGTAGCGGTCAGGACGATGCGAACATCGGTCGGGGTGCCGTGGCCACCGAAGTCGCCGAAGGTCGCGTTGCCTGTGACTTCGAACGTCTGTTCGGTGTTGCCGCTGTTGTAGGCCGGCGTAACATTCAGCGTCACATTGGCGGTCAGGTCAACTTCTTCAATACCGTTGTCGCCGTCATAAAGACCGACGAAGCGAACCGCGATACCGTTGTTGTTGACGTTGGCGCCGTCATTTTCTTGTACCGTAGCTGCGAAGTACAGCGGGCGATCCGGGTTCCAGAAGCCGTTGTACTGGCAGGTAGCTTCTTCAGCATCAGTGAAGGATGCAACCGGTCCGGTGCTGCGAACCCAGAAGGTCCACGTACTGGTCATCAGGTTGCCGACACAGTCTTCGGCGTAAGCGTTGACCGTCCAACGTCCGGCTTGCGGATCAGTCAGGACAATCTTGGCGCTGGAGATTGTGCGTTCAATGAAGTCTTCTTCATCTTCGAAGCGGAGGACTTCGCCACGCGGCGGCACCACGACGAACCAGACACGGTCGGTAATAATACCGGAGCCGTTGTCGTCAAGGATACCATCACCATCGCGGTCAACACGCGTCTCGGACTTAGCTGCGTTACCGGACTTGCTGCCGGTGCTGTTCACGGTCGCCATGCCCTTTGTCAGGGTGACGTCGCTGCCGGCACGGAAGAGGCCGTCTTCGCAGTCATCAGTGTAATGGATTTCAACCACGACGTTACCTTCGTTCTGGACACTGTCATCCGAAGCCGGGAAGTGAGCCAGATCGGTCGGCGCGCAGCCGTCGGCCGTGTAGGTGAAGCTGGACAGGTTGTAGCCGTCGTTTCCACCTGCGACATAGTAGATGTTGCGGGTTTCAACGGTGACTGCCAGACCGGTCTGGCCATCCGGGAACGAGCCATCGAGGCTGAATTCGACTTCAACTTCGTCCTGACCTTGCGGGTCAATGGTGGTCGGGCCGCTGACAATTTCGCCACTCGGCACCGTGGTCACGGTATAGGAGATACCGTTCGGGGCGATCGGGGCGGTTGCAACAGTACGAACCACGAAGCTGAATTCCTGCGGGTTCTGCTGATTGTACTCAGGATTGAACCACGGGCCGCACTCACCGCCGTTGAATTCAACAGACGGACCCGGGCAAGCCACATACCACGACCAGCTCAACATCTGCGCATCCGTCGTACCGATGTTTCCGGCGTTATCCGGAACGAACATGGTAATGGTGTGGATGCCAGGCGTGTAGAAGACATCAGCAGCTTCGCCGGAGGCGTCACCACCGAAGTTGAACACGAAGTCGTTCTGGCCGGGCTGGTTGACGAAGAAGTTCAAGCCAGCATTAGCGGTATCTCCGATGGTGTACATCGTGCCGTCAATGACCCACTGCACACCGTCCAGATTGACGCCCGCGGCTCCGTAGCAGCAGCGCGCCCAATCACTGATAGAACCCTGGATCGCGATGCGCTCTCCGCAATTGAACGTGTCAATCGCGAAGTTGATCGGATCTTCGTCATAGCGCGGCTCCCAGCCCCAATCATGGGTCCAGAAGAAGTCGCCGTCGTTATTTTCGCAATCAACTCCGTCTTCGTTCGCAACGCCGTCACCGTCGTCATCGATTGCAGCACCGATCGGCGAGACCGGGGTGATGACCGGCGGAAGGATATCCACCGTGTAGCGATAATCTTCGGTTTCTTCGTTGTAGTTACAGACGTTGTTGTACACGTGCCAGTGTGCGCACAGCGTCAGCGGACATTCCAGCGCGCCGCTGTAGTACGGGTACTCATCATCGTACCAATCGTAGAAGATGTTCTCGATCAGGCCGTCCCACTGTACGGTGACAGAGGCGCGGTAACCGATGAGGACTTGGTCTTCGTAGATGGGCTCGAAGGTCATGGCTTCCGCCGTGATTTCGTGCACGTAGTCGCTGTTTTCGACGCCGCAGTTGGCGAGGTCGAGGTACACACTGATGGTGTCAATGCCGGATTCGCGGTCGATCAGGTCAGCCCACAGGGTCACGCTGACGTCACCGATATAGGTCGGCTCGGCATGCGCGGTCGGCGGGGTGTTGTCAACGTAGAACGGCGTCACATTAGTCGGACGGTCATCCACGAAGAACTGGATGGTATGGACGCCCTGCGGCAAGCAACCGAACCACGGCGGGCAGCTGTAGTATTGCGGATTCAGCTGAACCGAATACATACCGCTTACTTCGTCATAGTGGGTCGTGAACAGTTCGTCATAGTAGCAGTCTTCGTAGCCTTCGATGTCATCCATTTCGGCAACTTCACCGTCATTGACGATGCGGATACCGTCAAGCCAGACGTCCACACGGTCCGGAGTCGGCGGATACTCGCCTTCGCCGAGGACCACCCACCACAGCGGGTTGCAATCGACGACCGGCATGCCGTTGTAGTACGTCAGGTCTTCATAGAACACATCGCAATCGCCACCATTGTTCATGCGGACGAATTCGTCGATCGGACGGATGCTCGTGAGGAACACACCGAAGCGAACGCGATCCGGACAGATGGACGTCAGGTCTGAGATATCCCAATCCGGAGTCCACTGGAAGTCAACGATACCGTTTTCAAGGTCGCGGTCGTTGTAGGTGATACCCCACTCCTGCCACATACCGTTGTACATTCCGGACTCATCCGAGGCATCCCAGTTCCAGTATGCGACGACCACTTGCCATTCTTCCGCGTTTTCCGGAAGCAAGCTGTTGTCGAAGCGCATACGGAAGGACGATGCAGGCTGAACGATGTCAAGTTCATCGAGGTCATCGGACTGGATTTCCTCGACGTTCGAGATCAACGTGTAGTAGTACTGGTAGGCCGGAACCATGCTATGCGACTGTGACATCAGGTAGGGCTGGAACCACAGGGATCCGCGCCATCCGGTGCCCCAAGCAGGAATGGTGACTTCGAGCACGCCGTCTTCACTGACCAGCGTACCGTTGGAACCGCCCTGATAGTTGGCTTCGTGGATGTCCATTGCATAGGTAACGATCTGGATGAAGGTGTTGTCACCCTGCTGCACCTTGTTGGAGGTGAAGACAGTGATGCGTCCATCTTCGTCTTCCAGTTCGCACGGTCTGGTATTGGACGGCAGTTCGCCAGCATAGAAGGTGGAACCGGCTTCCGGCTCGATGCAGACCACACCGGCTTCGATCAAGCAGTTTTCGGTGTAGTCTTCCAAGGTCGTCAATACCCACGGCTGCTGTTCACCGTTGCTCGGTACACGCACCCAGTCCGGAGCCCAGATTTGGACTTGGTCAGTGGTGGTGACGTCTGCACGGCGCCAGATTGCCGGGTTCGGATCGACGTTGCCGTTTTCATCCCAGGCAACGGCACGGAACCATGCGTTGGCCGGGTAGAGATCGAATTCAAGCGTAACCTGCCAGAGGTGCCATCCAAGCCAGTCGTTGCACTGGTCTTCGCGCGTGTTGACGGCGTCGGCCAGCGGAATCCACGATTGACCCTGGTTGGTGGACACCTGGAACTGCACCTGGGCAGTCCAGTTGGTGTCGCAGTCGTCGGTCACCGCATACAGGTAGTCGTTGCAGGCGAACTCGTTGTCATCGTCATAGCCGACGATGCAGGCACGCTGGTATTGCGAATCCTCGACGTAAATCGTGATCGCATGTTCGCTGCAGTTGCCGGCCTCGTCCCAGGCCACGACACGCAGGTAGTAGTTGTTATCCGGACCGATGTCGGTCGTAGCGAGTTGCGCCGACCACAGCGGACCTTGTGTATCACAGGAGATCAGGTCAACTTCGTCCGGGGTGTTACCACCGTAGAAGCAGACGCTGTCCACATCGCTATTGCCGCCGTTACCGAAGACATCTTCAGCCGTAGCGACCATGTTGATGATTTCACCCCACGGGATAACGGTGTTGTCCGGTGTCAGGTCGCCGTTCACGTTGGTGAACAGAACCGTCGGCGGGCAGTTATCCACGCGGACCGTATCAGCGAACAGGACGTACGCCAAGTTAGACTCAGGCACGGAATTGTCACTCAGGACTGCACGGAGGCTGATGGTACCGCACTGCTCGAAGTAGTTGTACACATCCCACGAGTAGACCCAGTTACCGGTCAGGCCGTTATCCTGATATGCATAACCGATGGCATTCCAGTAGTTATCATCGTTCGGGTCAGCTGCCCACTTCCACTCGAACCACACGGTGTCAAGACCGGCATCGGTGAGTTCGTCGTTGAAGTGCACCCAGATGTCATCCGGCTGACCGTCAATCGTGATCGGACCCGTCAGTGCGCAATAGCCGCCCAGCAGACCGTGGGAAGACGGCATTTCATCCGTCAGTGTCCACGGCAGGCTGTGGTCAATCACGATGTTGCGGCAATCCGTAGCGAGGGTGACCAATTCACCGCCGAGGTCGGCAGATCCGATTGCGCAGATCTGGCCCGGGCCTTCCGGCAGGACAGTGACATCCCAGTACGAACCCGAACCCTGACAGTTCGACCACTCTGTGTCACCGATGTTACCCTGGACAGTGCGGATTTCATGCGTGTCGCCTGCGGCGGTCACGAAGATGAAGCGGACGTGATCCAGAGTCGGTTCAGAGTTGGCGTAGATGCAGATGTCGGTGCCGTGAATGTGCGGCGTACCTTCAACATCGAAGAAGTAGTCGTTCAGCGAAACGATCGAGATGTTGGCTTCTTCATCAACCACCGGAGCGGTCCAGTCGATGATGTAGTTGCCCTGATCGTCATACTGATCGGTCTGTTCACAGTAGTCAACAGCGACAGCCGCGAAGTCGTAGGTCCAGCCGACCACCAGATCCGTCGGGACAGTCCAGTTGAAGCTGAACGGCCACGTGCGGTCACCACCGACCTGCGTCCAAGCGGACGGTTCGCCGTTGGTGTGGCGGTAGTAGAAGCGGACCTTGCGCACCGTGAAGTTGTCTTGTGCTTCAATGTGGAAGGTGACTTCTGCGCCGCGCTCGAGCTGCGTCACCGGAGTCTGAGCCGGGTCATCCGTGCGCCAGACAGAAACGATGGTCGCGACAGGAGCTTCGTTGTCAACATTGACTTGCAGCAGCGCATTCGGGGCACCTGCTTCACCAAGAGTCAGGTTACCATTCATGTTGCCGAAGTCGTCTTCTGCGAACGCGCCGACCCAGTAGGTGCCGTTCAGCAATTCGGTATTCCAGTGGCCTTCGACCGGTGCGAAGTCACCCGGTTCGCCTTCGACGCGCTCAATCACCGTCCACGGGCCGTTCGAACCGACTTCGAGGAAGGCGAAGGTCACTGCGACGACGTCTTCATCATCCACTTCGGCGTACAGTTGAATGTCACCGTGCAGGAAGATTACAGACGAATCAGGCGTGCAATCCGGGGCGGTCACGAGGTCGTGTGCCACAGGAGCTTGCGTATCGGAAATGTAGATGCGCTTGACATAGCCGTTGGCCATCAACCACGACCACTTTTCTTCGACCGTCGTACCTTCACCGTAGTTCAGGAACTGGGTCCAAGTCAGCTCGTTGCCGGCTTGATCGGTGGTGAGGACAGCGATGTCGTACCACAGACCAGGCTGCGGAGCCGGGCAGTCATTGTGCCACAGGTCAACGTCGTTCACGGAGAACGGACCGGTTGAATCATCACCGATGAAGCACCAGCTCCACATTTCGAGCGGGTGGTCTTCAGCGCGCTTGATGAACCAGTGCGCACCGTACGCGTCGCCTTCGGTTTCGTCAGCACAGGCACCGACCGTCAGCCATGTGAAGCGTTCGACGCTGTCACCAACCTGCGGTTCGGTCCAATCGTTACAGGTTTCAAGGTTGTCGATGTTGACACCATCTTCCCAGACGAAGACTTGGGCCATCGGAGCCTGCACGTCGAAGGAGACGATGTAGGTTTCCATTTCTTCCGAGTTGCCGCATTCATCTTGCGCCCAGCTGCGGACCCAGACGTCGCCGGCAAGACCGGACACATCCCAGATCACAGACCAGAAGATTTCGTGATCGACACCGTCCCACCACGGGGCAGGCTCGCCGCCGTCCCATGCGCAGGGTGCTTGATCTTCTTCGTCGACTCCGATTTCGTACCAGGTGGTGCCGTCAAAGCTGTACTCGAAGTACACGCGTTCGACGTCGCCGTTGATGGTCGGCCAATCGTCGCCGATTGTCGTAAAGGCATGCAGCCAGATGTCATGGATGTCACCCAGGGCGCCGACGCTGACGGTGTTCGTCTGCTGATCGACAATCCAGAGACCTTCGATGTCACCTTCAACTTCACACCACGGCTCTTCGCTCGTACCAACCGACCAGACCATTGAGGACGGCGGGGTCGTATCGAAGATGTAGATATTGATGGCGTGACCGTCGTCAAAGGCTTCCATGACGCGTTCGACGTCAAGGTCACCGTTGCCCCAACGATCCTGAACGATTGCGATGACGTGCAACGAATCGCCGCAGGTGATGTTGGTCAAGTCAAGTTCAACGTAATGCGGATTGCACGGGCTGGGGATGTAACCACACTGCGTCCATGCGTCGGCCTGGTTCGGGTGCCAGATATTCTTGCACCAGACGGTGACGACGTTATTGGTCTGCGTGGAATCATCCGGCGTCAAGCCATCAGTCCACTCAACCCAGAGGGTCGCGGGATTATCTTCACCGGCATTGATTTCAATCCACGTATTTTCCGGAGTGACGGGCTCACCGTTCACCTGGATGATGTCACCAACAGGTTCGCCGTGATCAACGTGCACCCAGAATTCGTCAAGCATTTCAGTCGGCTCGATCTGGCAGATAGCGTCGTGAGCGCGCGCCCAGACACGGTAGTAACCACTCGGGTACTTGGCCGTGCCGTCGTCGAGCGTATCAGCCAGCCACCAACCGATGTTCCAGGACGGATCGTTGTGTGAATTGAACGTCGGGTTCCACCAGAAGGTATCCACCGCAGTTTCGGTCACACCGGCTTCCTGCGATTCGACATACAGAACCATGTACCAGATGGACTGTTCGTAGGTCGGAATGACGCCCCACACCGTAACAGTCTGGTCACCGCCGATTTCCGTCGTTCCGTCAAGGATTTGATCGGTCAATTCAACGTAACCGCTGTCGAGCGTGCAGTCGAGGCCGGAATAATCCAGACCAAGAATGTCGGTGTGCTCCGGAACAGCCGGGAAGCAATCGATGCAAACCAGATCGGTTGCGCCGTTGCCGCAGTCAGTCGTCACGACGACGCTGTCTTCGTTACCCTGGCAATCCGTAAAGTGCACCGTAAAGGTGTAGCAGCCATAGTCAAGGACCGGATACTGGCCGCCTTCACCGGATTCATAACGGTGTTCAGCCCAGTAATCGCACAGGTCGCCTTCGAAGTCGAAGTACCATTCGTCATCATCACTGCGAGTCATTTCGCCGAAGTTGAACGAATAGAGACTGTCTTCGCGGACGGCAGTCAGCCACACTTGATCGATATTGAACTCACCGGACAGGATATCGGCATCGAAGTCCATCCAGATAATCGCCTGACCCGGGTCAATCGTCAGCCAGCAGCGGTCACCGCAGGCGGTGGCCACTTCGGCCGTCGTCTCGGCTTCACCCTCACCGGTCGGCGGCAGGGCGTCAATATAGAGCACCACTGCGTCCGAGGTGTCGTTGCCGTTGTAGTCTTCGACGATTGCACGGATCCAGAAGATTTCCTGGTCGCCGACGTCTTCGGGCTGCGGCTGGAAGTACACGCACTGCGTGGTATCGCCGTTCAGACCGTTGTTAATCGGATCCCAGATGGTTTCGATGTTGCGCCAGTTGGACGGGACACCGCCGTTGACTTCCGCATACTGGAAGGTAATGGAAGCCAAACCGGTATCGATGTTCGTCGGAGCGAAGATGGCCGTGATGCAGTACGGGTCGTCAGCAGTCTGAATGTAGTAGGACGAATCCACGGTGCAGGACGAGGCAACTTCTTCGCCGTCGCTCATAATCTGGTAGATTGCGATGCGGGCGGCGGGCTCGATATCGTTCAGGCGAACGGTAATGTAGCATACATCGTTGTCGCACAGGTCGGTATTGTTCACCGTGTCGATGGCGATCACACGGAGCTGGTACCAGCCTTCCGGATCATTTCCGGTTTCCTGGAAGTAGCTCAGGAGATCCCATGTCGCGGTGATCGTATTGCCGATGTGGCGCACCGTATCGTTGCTCAGCGTATCGGCCTGAATGTTTGTCCACGGACCGATCGGGTTCAGCGTACGATACTGGAAGACACCGAGGATTGACTGGTCGAAACCGGCGTAATCCTGGTTGGTCGCAACGATTTCAAGGTCGCGGCTGGCCGGAACCACAACGACATCGTTGCCGTTGACGCCCGGTTCAACATCGCCGACCAAGGTAATGCAGGCGCGCGGTTCGCTGACATCAACCCAGATGCTTTCGGCCGGCGTGCAGTAGGTGTTACCGCAGTGGTCGGTGACAATGGAACGGCTCCAGAACAACGTGTTCTCTTCACCGCGTCCGTCGCCCGCCTGAACGTCATAGGTTTCGTCAACAAGGCCGTCGCCGTCATTGTCGATGTTATCGGTAATCGGGTTGATCGCGCCCCAGATACCCGGCCACGCTTCAGTCCAACCCATATCATCGTTAGAGTAGATCGTGTCGACGTTGACCCAGCTGGAATCCGCAAACGGATTACTGGTCAGCGAGACTTGGTAGATAACCGCGCAGATGTCTTCCACGACGAGGTTATAGTTTCCGTCGACAGGTTGAATATCGGTGACGAAGTACACGTCATCGGCCACATCGCAACGACCGCCGTTAAGCCAGTAGTTGTCGAATTCGATGTCGTGCGTGGCCACCGGCTCATCGTTATCCACGAAGAAGACGTGGATGGAGTCGCCCGGTGCCGGGTTCTCGATCACATGATAGGCAACGCCGTCGTACCAGGTGACAACCGTACGGAACTCGTGGTGACCATCGCCAACCGTGAGGCTGTTGAAGTTGACCACGTATTCGCACAGACAGAGGGTCGAGAAAGCTGCACCGCCGTCAAAGACTTCGTCAAATTCGTCGGTGTCGCAGCGGTCGTACGCGACCGGGTCCTGGTTGTCCCAATCGATATTGCGCGGATCATCGATCCAGCGGTCAGTATTCGGGCCTTCCCAGAGGTTGTTATCATTCGCATCGATGACGAACGAGTATTCATAGCAATCTTCGTCACCATGGTTCAGATAGATGTCGGCAGTCCAGAAGCCGTTGCCGTCATCGGTCATCGGGAAGAATTCGTCCAGATCCCAAACGTACACGGCCACATCCGGGAACAAGTCACGTTCAGCATACCAGGAATAGACCGGGTTGCTGTGACGCTCGTAGTACCAGCCGGCCATACCGGGCACTTCCTTCTCATCGAGCTGGAAGCGAACGGTCGCGTTGCCCGGGTTCGTATCATAGTTGACTCCGGTTACCGGGTCAATGACAGGCACCCATGCGGTACCATCCCAGCGCTCGAACGCCACCTGCGTGATTTCACCGGTGAAGTAGTTCGGGTCGCTGACGTCGTTGGCCGACAGCGGCACGGTGTTGTGTGCGCCGCAGACATCGCCGTAGTTCGGGTAACAGAAGACAACCTGCGGTTCGTTGACGTTGACGATTCTCACGACGATGTCAATCTTCGTGAAGTCGTTGCTTTCCACATAACCGTCGCAATCGGTGTCACCTTCGGTCAGCGTGTCGTTGGAGAACGGCGCACTGACGAGGTAGTTCACGATTACTGCGAAGTTGTACACGCCCGGAGCATAGCTATTGTCGAAGTACAGACCGAGTTCGTAATCCGTTCCGTTGTCCGGCGGATACTGATCCCATGCCTGGAACTCATTGAAGTAGTCGAAGTCAACCAGCGGACTTTCGTCGCACAGGCTTTCCAGTTCACCTTCATCATCCAGTCTCCAGAGTTCGAGGTTGAACACGTCAACTTCGTCATCGTGGCAGTTACGGATCGTGTTTTCGTCAACACGGAAGAGGACCAGCGCTTCCGGATCATTTGAACCCGGGTCGGTCGTGCGGTTGTAAAGAACTTCGATCGTGTCGGTTTCGGTATCCTGCCATGCGACAGCTTCTTCGACGCGCACACGGTTATCCGGTTCATTCACGTCATTGGTGACGTAGCTGACTTCGGTAATCGGCGTGTTCGGCGGGCAGAAGGTGTAGATGAAGCAGGCATTCTCGCCGTAGGACATTTCCTCCTGGTTGCCCGTGAGGTCTTCGACGATTGCGGCGAAGTCCCAACGCGAGTAAACCAGACCATCGGCGGCGTCGGCCGAATCAAGGAAGGCGCGGACACCGGTCCAGACGACATATACACTGTCCCACGTGCTTTCGAGAACAACGGCGCTATCGGCATTACGCGGCAGGGCCGGGTTCAGCGTGTAGTCGTTCGGAACATCGAACGTGTCAGTGGTGCCGTCGGCACGCCAGAACTTGAAGTACATCAGCCATTCGTCTTCGACGTAGTCGGCGACGTTGGCGACGAGCAGCAAGGTGTCAATCGGGTTCTGATAGTTGCAAGTAGAGAACTTGTCACCGTCAAAGATCGGCTCGGTCGGCGCAGAGTACTGCGGCAGACCCCACTGGAACCACGCGTGGTTGAAGCACCACAGGTGGGTACCTTCGGGCAACGCGTCGCGGATTTCGATAGCGCTGCAGCAGACGTCAACTCCGCAGGCAAGGTCGCGGTCAATACGGCAGTCACGATTTGCATCGCCCTGCCAGTTGTTGTCGCCCCAGCCTTCGGCATGCACGTTATCCACCGCAATGGCGCGGAAGCGAACGCTGTCAAGCGGGCTATTGCCGAACTCGTAGAAAGTGACTTGAAGTTCATAATAGCCGTTGGCATCCTGGTCTGTCACGAAGCCATGAGTGTAGTACGGATAAATGTAGACATCCGCGCCCCAAGCTTCGTTCCAATCCGTGGCTTCTTCGAGGTTACGCCAGTTGCCGTAGCGATCGAGGAACTGGAATTGAACACCGGAGATTCCGCAATCCTGCGCCAGACCAATATTGTCTGAAGCATTGGCACGCAGTGCAAATGACTGTCCTTCACCGATTGTGTAAATCGGCGCGAAGTAATCACCACTCCAATTGCCAATCCAGCATTCGGTGACCTGTGGGGCCGTGTTGTCCACGAACACGCGGGTCCAGATCGGATCGGTATCAAACAGGCCGGCATCGTCATACGCGACTGCATACAGCCAGTAGTAACCGGACAACAGGTTGTCGGTGTTCCAAGCCGTTGAGTGGTAGTAGGCCCAGCCATTCACAATGCTGTCAGCGGAGCTGGCGCCACCAATGAAGGTGTGGATACCAAGACCCGGAACGGACAGCGAGTCAACAAAGAAGTAAGCAATCGAATCAACATCGGACATGATCGGAGCCGTTGACTGCACCGGCACCCACTGAGTCGTGTCGCAACGCAGGTTGGTCACGCACAGGTCTTCAGTCGGGAAGCAGATGAGGGCCATCGGCGCGGTCGTGTCGCACTCGATACGCACCGTGATAACCGGCGTGTTCAGGGCATCCACGTTGTCGCAGACGTCCATGGACAGGAAGCGCAGGTTATACTGATGGCTCGGCAAGCCGGCGATGTTCCACTGAACCGCGAAGTCTTCGGTGCCCGGTTGACGGTAGCTGACCGAATCCTGTCCCGGCGTGACCATGGTCACCCAGCCGGCGGCCGGATCGGTGTTGCCCGGCACGTAGGTGCCCGGAGCTTCGAAGAACTTATACTGGAACATACCCTTGGCGAGGTCGAACCACTGATAGGTGGCCAGACCGCCAATCGGACGCTCAGTAATGACCAGCGACCACGAATTCAATTCACCTTCATAACCGCACGTTTCGGTAATACGAAGCGTCCAGGTGCCCAGTGTGGATTCGCCGTCGAAGGCCGACAGCAGCTCTTCCGGACGGAAGGCGCCGTTATACGGTGCATAGGCATTACCGTCATTAATCGGGCGGAACGCTTCATCGTCGAAGGTCAGACCGATCATGTCGTTGTAGCCTTGCCAATTGTAGTTGGTCAATTCGACAATCGTGCCAGTCGGGCTTTCGAGTTCGATCGCCAGACAGCCTACATAAGAATGACGGAGGTCATTGACGATAATATTGACGTCAAGGATCGAGAAGTCGTCCGTTACGTTGATATAGGCTTCCATGGTGCCCGAAGAGAACAGCTGATCGGTTTCTTCGTCCGCATAGCTGAAGACCGCGAAGGTCGTGTCGCCGGGCAGCGGATCATAGATGCCGCCCTGGAAGTCGAAGGCACGGATTTCAATCAGTGAATCGGTGTCCACGTTCGGTTCGAAGCACGGCACCAAGTAGCCTTGCGGCGTGGTGTCACCGTCAACGTTGGAAATGTAAGCCAACGGTGCGATATCGTCCGTGATTTCGACTTCGATCGTGTCAACGCAGTAGTTACCGAACTTATCCCACGCATGGACGCGGACAAACCACGTGTTCAGACAGCTATCCGGATTGACCGGCGGCAGGCCGAGCGTGTCTTCGTTGTTCCATGTCAGGTTACGGATATTCCAGTAGGCAGCGAACGGCCAGGTTTGGTCTCCGTCATCCAGGCCTTCTACCCAGATGTTGCGGGTCTGCCAGTAGCTGTAAGCATCAACTTCACCGTCACGGTTGGCGTCGAACGCGTAGTCAAAGGCAACGTGCTCGATACCGTCGAGCGAGTCGTCAATGATAGCACGAAGCTCAACATAGTCCCACGACGTGAACAGGTCTTCCTGTGCATCGTGCTGTCCCGGATGCGCCACGAAGAATTGCTGAATGTCAGGACAGGTGCGGTCAAGGGTGAAGTTCCAGTTGTAGGTGCAGCTGTTGCCCATGTTGTCAAGGGCCACAACTTCGATCGTGTACACACCGTCCGGATGACCTTCGAGGGCTGTTCCGGTCGGATCCACGAGGTACAGCGGACGCTCGCCATAGGCATAGCCGTCTGACGTATCATACTGCTGCACGAAGGCCACTTCGACGCCGTTCGGATCCAACAGGCGGACGCTTGAGGCGGCGCCGTTGTTCCAATTGGTGCTGTCAACAGCCGTACTTGTGTCGTAGTCAACACCTGAGCCGGGCTGCGTGTCATCGAAGATTGCCGGATCGTTCAGGAACACGATCAATGAATCAAAGTTTGCACCGAGGAACAGGCTGTCATCCGCGGTGAAGCTGGGCGGATAAATCGTGCCGACAAACTCGCCGTTCCAGCACCATTCCATTTCCTGTGTGTCAACAGGTTCGACATCAAAGGCGCGGAAGGCGGAACCAGTCGGACAGGTCTCGTCTTCAAAGAACGTCAGCGCGAAGTCACCGCAAGCCAGCGTGTCGCGGTGGCCGTAGATGTCACTGATGTACAATTCGACGTTGTAACGGCCTTCGCTGAAGTTATCGGCAAACCAGAGGTAGTTAATCCAGACGCCGTCAACGTTCATCGAATCAACATGACCAACTTGCGGGAATGCATTGATGCGCAGGTCGGCGGTGTAGAAGTCCACACCTTCGCCCGTTTCATCAAACAGACCGTCGTTGTCATTGTCAATGCCGTCAGCCTGCAGCACCGTATCCTCGACAAAGACGAAGAAGCGAGTCTGGTTCACATCTTCATGCGAATACCAGCTCCAACCGCCCTGGTCATACGGCCAGATCTTATAGAGGTTCTCCATCGCATCGTCCGGAGACACCTTCTCGTTGTTCCACAGGTCCATATTGAACTGGTCAACGAAGTCGCTGTCCGAGCCAGCCACCGTGTTCGAATCGCACAGCAGCTGCATACCGGTAACCGGCGAAGTCCAGTTCTGAATCGTGAACGAAATCGCGCTGTCGAGGTCCACACAGTAGAAGGACGCACGGTTGCAGAGCGAGTCGCTCAGGTACAGGTGCCACCAGTAGCGGTTGGAGACGATGTTCGTGTTGAACAGCGCGCCGCCGCCGAACTCGTCATACAGCGGGATGACCCACAGAATCGAGTCGCGGTGGTTACCGTCGATGTTGTAGTAGATCGAATCCGGGTACTGCAGCGGATCGTTCATGAAGCCCGTGAAGTCGATGTAGGTCTTCTCCCACGACAACAGGGTGTCGCCAGGCGCGTTATCAACGATCACGTACACGAACAGCGTGCTGTCCCAGTCGAGGTTGTAGTTTGAATTCTGCAGAACAAGGACGGAGTCAATACCGTCAATGTCCGGGTCACCCGGGAATCCCGTCGCAATGGTGTAGTCACCCCACGGGATGCTGTTCACGTATTGCGGAGGACGATCGTCCGTGGTAACCGTCTTGGTCACCGGCACGGCCGGGTTCGACAAGCAGTCTTCGATGTAAGCGGTGACACAGCCTTCGAGGTCGTCGAGGTCGATCACGTTACAGGAGTCATCATAAATTGGCTGACCGACGAACTGGATGCAGATACTGTCGGCGTGCGCCGCAATTTCCGGATCGGCGGGAGCCGGGTCAGCGATCGTGTCCCAGCCACTGTACCAGGTCACCGTGAACGCGGTGGTGTCCCACGTCCAGAGCGAATCCAGAATACCGCCGCAGAGGAACGAGATGTACGGTCCGGGGCCGCCTTCGTCATGGGTCAAGTCGAATCCGACATGGTCGGTTTCTTCCGGATCACAGGAAGTGTCATAGGCCCAGAAATCAATCACGAGCGGATAGTTCGGGGTCACCCAAGTGGTTTCCGCGATGGACGTCGTGATGCTGTGAACGCGCATGTCGTAGATGACCGGACGCGTGGTGTCAACACGGGCGTAGCCGTATTCGACATCCATGTAGTATCCATGCGATCCGCCCAGACCCGTTTGACGGATGGACTTCACAGGCACGACAACCTGCTCACAGTTTCCAAGGCCGTCAGCTGTCAGCCACAGCCACTTGCCGACGAGTCGGTCGCGGCCATCGACATTAATAATTTCCCACTTGGTCGAATCAGGCGTCGGATCCGTACCATAGACCGGCCAGCCGCCGAAGAAGTCCGGCGTGGACCAGTTGGTGTGATCCCAGCGCGGTGAACCAAGTTGAATCAGATTCACTTGCAGCGAATCGATCATCAAGGTGTCTGCAAGCTCATCAAAGGTGGTATCCATCCAGGCCCAGACTTCGATGTGACCACTGTCCAGCGGCGTGGAGGAAATCCAGCCGACTTCGCAGTTGTTACCCCAAACCCAGACACTGTCCAGACCCGGAGTCGTTGAGTCGCAGCCCGAAAGTTCAAACACGTTGAAATGCTGACCGAAGTTGCAGGCCGGATCGGTCACATAGACCCAGATCGAGTCATAGGTTCCTTCGGCACCGGTCAACCAGGTCGAGCAGGATTCGCAAGCCGACAGGGTATCCCACGGCAGCGAGGTCGTGTCGCCCGGAATCAGGTAGTTCACATCGAACGGATTGCCGACCCACGAACCCGGATACCATCCCCACCATGCGCGGTAGTTGTCTCCTCCAAGGTGTTCAATGTAGTTGGCGTATACCGTGTCATAGGCGGCCTTCATCGCGGAATCGCACTGGAACTGCGAGAAGTCTGCCCAGACTTGTTCCGGAGCGCTGACCAGGTCATTCACATAGCCGTTGATGTCGGCATAGACATGAATGTGGTCGTCACCCGGTGAAACATAACCGCGAATCGAGTCATCACCAATCGTGTAGATGAAGTCAACAATCGGCGGCAGCGAGTCGTAGATAGCAATCGGCCACAGCACGGTGTCAACATTGCCGGCGTAATCCGAAATGGCGAAGTTGACAAAGATGGTGTCACCGTTATGATACGGAATATTCAGCTCGATCAGTTGCGAAGCGACCGCAAAATCATCTGGAACACATTCTTCGTAGCCCCAGAAATAGACCGCCGAGTCAACGACAGCATCGGTATTCGGATCGAACGACCAGAAGCTTTCAGTCCAGGATTGCGTGGTGTCAATGGTCGAAAGATCAGCCCACTGCCATTCAACCAAACCAAGACTTGAATCGTGGTTAGCGTCAACGACACCGATGTTGAATGAAACAAGCGATCCAAGACTCAAGTACGGCAGCTCCGTCGGGAACACGAAACCGTTGTAAAGGTCTTCGACTTCCTCAATGGTCGTATCGCATTCGCAGCTGGCCCAGGAACCGACGATCGCCGGCGGCACGCAGTCGCTGCAGAATTCGAGCGTATCCTGCAAGTAGAGCTCGCGGTCGTGGTGTCCAATCATATCATGCGCAGCATGGAAGACGAACCACGGCTCCTGGCTGCTCAAGCAGAAGAACAAGGAATCAGGCTGGAAGGTCCAGTAGGCCAACACCTTGACTTCTTCCGGAGCGCCGGTGTAGTAGGTAATTTCAATGGACCAATCGTTTACCCAACCTTCGTCAAGACCGAGCTGGTCGCGAACAACAAGTGTCCACGTACCATTCGGGTCTTCGCCGTTAAAGGCCGACAAAGGCACGTCTGGACGGAAGGAGCCGGTAAACGGAGCTGCACCAGCGGAAATCGGCGTAACTGCTTCATCATCGAAAACTGTGTTGACGAAGTCATTACCAGCACCGCCATTGTTGTTACTCAGGACAACTTCCGTTCCGCTCGGCGAGACAAGTGCGATTTCCAGATCACCGTCAAACGTATGTTCGAGGTCGATGATGGTTACGTTGACATCCGCAACAAGACCGGCGTCAGGATCATTGATAAACACGTAGGCCGTGTCAAGGTCATTGATCTGCACAGGCGCGCCGGCGTACGGATAGACCGTTGTAACCTGACCAACGATGACTACACTGTCAGGTTCCACGCTGTCCATAGCCGCATCTTGCAGAAGCTGCGACAGGTCGGCCCAGATCATCGAAGTATCAATGCCGATACCCACTCCATCCGGACAATCGATACCGTTATCGGTCACACAACCAATAAGAGTGAATGTGTCTTCCGGATCGTAGCAATCACCGTCGAAGTCCATCTGGTCAACCACGACACCCGTGCTGTCGCGGAGGAACCAATCCGTCCAACGCGGCTCATTGACGTCAACCTGCACACAGCTGTCGAACGTCATTGAATCGGCGTGGCCTTCCCACGTCACGAAGCGGATTTCGAAGTCAAGGTAGTCTCCGTCACACCAGATGGTCGCGAGGTCTGACGAGTCTGCACGCAGCCACCAGTAGTAGTTACGAGCCCAACCCAGAGTATCACCTAAGCCATTGTCATAGAGGAACCAGTCACCAACACTGTCCGGAACCACCCACGGATTCGGGTCGTCCGTAATGCGCTGGAAGTCACCTTCGACGACGCGGATCGAGTCTGCATGAACACCCGGAACGCAGTCCGTGATCTCGCAGGTTTCGATAATCGTCGCGCAAACGGTGATATTGGTATCTTCCGGTGCAATCCAGCCCAGCAGACTATCCGGACCAAAGACGTCCGGGCAGCCATCGGCCCACGGGTCGCACGGAATCAAGTGCAGACAGAAAGTCGTATCTTCGAAGCTGTCTTCTTCATAAGCATCGCTGAAGGCGGGCTCGTTGTAGCGACCCGGGTTGGCACCCTGGTCCCACGCACCGCGAATTACGAAGCATGCATTATATATGAAGGTATCAGCCGGCATATTGTAGATACGGCCAACCAACGTATATTCCCACTCGTCCCAATCGAGGCTTTCCGGCGTGACCGAAATCAACTCGACCGTGACATAACCAAGGCCGTTCGGAATCAAGAGACCGGCCGTGCTATCCACCAGCGAAATCTGCCAGTTTCCAGTCTCAATCCAGTCGCCAGTACCGTTCGGGCCATAGGAGGAACCGTCTTCGTTCGGATAAGCCGCCGGATCAAAGTGAACCTGCTCACTTGCGCGAACCGTCAACTGGAAGGTATCACCTTCAGCATAACGGAAGCCGCAGTCACCATCCCATCCGTCATTGTTCACGGTCGCGGTACTGTGGGTCGCAGGATCACGCGCTCCGGGGGCAATGCCCGTCCACTCGAGGAATTCCGGATTGTCGTTATCGACATCGAGGTAGGCAACCGTCGTGTCACAAATCAGGAAGATCGTGTCCGGTCCGATGATTTGGATGGACGAATCGCCGTCGATTGTCCAGGCGGACACGATGATGGTATCCTGACCGGTGATGGGCACAAGCATCTGGCTGTCGGTACCGGCATTCTGGAACCACGTTCCATTCCACTGATAGCGGAACTCAGCCAACGCGTTGATGTGCTCGTCAAGTTCGAGACGGCCATCATATATAGTGTTGTTGTCAGGATCTTCGCAGCCCGGGGTTCCATCAAGGTTTGTACATGGCGGAATGAACAGCGGCTTGCGAATAATGCGGCTGCGGTTCTCAACCGTGTTCGGGTTACGGAATTCCAGCACGAGCGTATCGTGCGCCACGTCATCGTCGAACGGCACGCCATAGTTGTCCATCTGCGTGATTGACAGCGTGTCAATCAGAATGCGGACAAAGATTGAGTCGTGTCGCTGATCGTGCGCGGGATTCGTAATAGCGTCATAGGCGCCGCTCGAGTCCACTGAACCCGGCGACATCGCATTCCACATCGGCATCGGGCCGAATTCATCGAAGCCGGCAAACAGGCTGTTGATGCTGTCCACCACACCGAGTGGGAACACTGAGTCCGGATCAAAGAACCAGAACTCAATCGGTCCGACGATGCGCGGGCAGCGGCTCTCGCCAAGCAGCGCGATGATGCACGTTCCGTCAAGCGTATCGGCCTGCGAATAATTGCTATCCGCATCGAACGCTTGAACATTAATGATACCATAGTCGCTCGGATCGATGCAGTCCGGATCATACTCGCCAATGCGATAGTCATTGTTCGAGATGTCCGCAGTATCAATCATTGCGAGGTCAACCAGCAGACAGGCGTACCAACGCTTGAACGTTGCGCCATCCGTGCTGTAGGGGGTATCAACCCAGATGGAATCCTGATCCGGGGCAACCGCCTCTATATTAAGGATGCAGGAGAAGTCGAACAGAACGCTTTGTGCGCTCGTATCGGTCTGAATCCAGACGCAGAGTGATTCACCGGCAAAGAAGTTCAGATTGCAGTCGAGGTTGTCATTGACGATGGCCACCGAGTCGATTTCCGGTCCAAGACCGTTAATCCACATACAGACCTGATCGCCGCGATAGACATTACCTGCATTATCCTGCAGTTCCAGCGTCAAGCAATACAAACCGTCAGGCAGCGGAGAACCGCCCGGACCTTGCATACCCCATTCAAACGAGATAGTGTCTGTATTGATGTCGTTGAAGAAGAACTGCAACGGCTGGCACTGGCGGGTGAAGTCGCCCGTGATGCCGTCCGTATGATCATAATAGATGACAGAGTCTGCGCCGAACGGCCACGGACCCTGAGTGTAAATGGAGTCAAGACGAATCGTGTAGCACAGGTCTTCAGCCAGACAGGTATCCAACAGACCTTGCGTGTACCAGCGGCGAGCCTTGAACTGCAGCCACGGATTATCATCGCCGTCAACCCAGAGATACGGATCAATCACGGAACCGTAATCCGGACCGATGGGCAGTGCAGGACCGTTCGTGGTGTCAATATCCAAAGCAATCGTCGTGGTCGGGAAGCACGAGTCAACCACAGCATACAGCGCGTTCAACTGCGTGTAGCCGTCGAGAATGTCTGTAATACCGTCATGGTCGGAACCCAGAATGGCGTTACAGCCACCGGCGTCCATGTAGCGGGCTTCGGTAATACCAACCAGCATACCCCACGGGCAGTAGTCGGCAAGAATATCAAGGTCCGCATCCAAGCTGTCAGGACCATCCTTGCCATACCACACAAAGCAGGCACCGGTCGTTCCGAGATAGTTGCGCCACTCCCAAACGGACGAGTCAGGCTCGGCCATCGGGTGATAGTAATCGAGCGCTGTAATAATGTTGCCACTCGGGGTGTCCGGATCGTCATCCGGAATTGTCCGCACGTCGAAACCGATCAAGTAAACGCGGGTCAAAATGTCAAAGGTGCTCGTCGTATCATAAATCGAGTCGACCTCAACACCGTCGAGGTACCAGCGGATGGAATCCGGCGACAGGTTCGTGTAGTAGGTCGCCAATGCGCTGTCATAAGGCGAGAAACGCTGGTTGCAATAGTTGTCCACGCCGTCAGCCGACCAGTAGATTTCCTGGCCCGGCAGGTCCGGCGGCTGGTTGTCAAGACAAACGTCCCAACCTTCGATCGCGACGACTGGATCCGGATCCGGAGCTTCATAGCCGGCGGCGATTTCATTTGACGTGTTACCGGCGTCGTCGATCGAGCAAACGCGAATCGAGTCACCGGCGGCAAAGGCATCAAACAGGCACAGCTGGATGGAATCCCACAGGGCGCAGGTTGGATCCGGCACGCAGATGGGAATGTCAACCCAGATGATGTCGTTGGCACCCGCAGGATCAGGGCCGGTACCGAAATTGTCCGATACCCAGACGCTGTCCTTGGACAACAGGTTAATACTGTCCTCGTTCATCGGGAACAGGAAGCCGTCAGGAACCAATTCGCTCAAATCAACGGCGAGATACAGAACGTCGAAATTCGGCGACGTTTGATCGCAATCCACGCGATTCGGTTCATAGCTGTACGTCATGGAAACCGAATCACCGTCGCAGTTGGCCGGGAACTTACCTTGGGCTGCCTGCGTGGTACTCATAAAGACGCGCAATCTGTCACCGCAACCCACCAGGGTGTCGTTGTCCATGTAGTTGCCGTTGATGACCTGACAGGAGTCGACACAGTAAATGTCGATGACCGGCGGCAGGTTATCAATCTGGCGAATACAGTAGAACGTATCAACCGGTGTAGCGTCATCAGGGAAGACATCACCGCCTGCCGCATCCCATTCGAAGCGAATCAGGAAAATCGTATCGGCGGCACAGCCGTCGAATTCGTTTTCCATCGAGCAGGGAACGATTTCAACGGTATCTTGCGTTCCGCGCCAGTCAACCGCGCCGTTGCAAGTCACGCCGGAAGCATCCCACACCAGCGTGTCACCGCCGGCCAGAGAGTCCATGGTGACAGCCAGCGCGCTGTCCAGCCAGATCGAGTCACGAATGGCGGCGATGCCGTCAAACGCAAAACCGCCGTATTCGGCGTACTGGATGAAAGCGCAGCCCGAGTTGATGGAGCACGGTGCCGCAATCGTGTAACCGGCGTCCGCGCAGTGCGTCGCCTGGCCACCCGGCGGCGGCGTGTTCGCAAAACCGAACCACGTGATACCGAATTGCAGCGGCGTACCCGCGGCCACAGCCACACCTTCCGGATGGAAGGTCAGCGTTGCCACGATCAAGCAGCTGTCGGGATCAGTGCCCGGAGCGCCGTCCAAACCCGTATTGTCCGTCAGTGTGTATGACATCTCGTAGAGCGAGTTTGTCAAACCGGACGGGCAGTTGATGATGATCGTCGGGTAAAGTGCCGGTATCAGCACACCGAGATCCGGATTCGGGTCAAGACCGACGTCTACCGAATCGCAATAGGGGCTAAAATAAGCCGCCCGCGCAGTGAGCGTAAGAACGTCACCGAGTTCGTCGATGATGTTATTCGGCGTCGTTGCGGGGTCTTCAACACATACGGCATTGACAAGCGGATCAACGTTAATCTGGGCATTGGCTTGCTGCGGGAGCACCAGTGCCGCCAGAAGGCTGATCGATGTCAACAGCCACACAAAAAGAGTCTTGGACCTCATTCTGTGGTTCTCCTGAATATGGGAAATCATCATAGTCCGAGATGGAAAGGCAGCGTCGGATACGCATGCCGAATGCCCACTCGACGGGCTGTTCACCCTGTGGGCACTGTGGATAACTTGCGTTGTCATGTACTGACTGTTCAATTCTGTAGGGTTACTTGAATCTGGCATGAACGCATCCGTATTTAATCAACCCAGCTTGAGGAAAAAAACACAAGCTTCCGTTTCACGGCTCCTTTTTGAGTCCGATCGGGGAAGTTCAGATTTTTAATGGTATGCTGGAATACAAGAACTTACTAAAAAGGGTCTGACCTAAGTTCAAAAAAGTTCTATACTGGTCAAAGTTCCCCAAATATAGTCAATCGGAATCAACTTGTCAAGGAAAATGTTTTGTCTATTTTTAACATTCTCAACCCCCGGCAAAACGAAAGTCTATAATCCTCAGGGGGTTCGCTATTGTCAGAGACCCTCAGGGGCTACAAGGAGTCTATCTCAATGTTTCTTATAGAGCTTATAGCAACTGCAAGGGCGAGCTTATGGCTCAAGCCGTGGCAAAATGCAAGCCAATTAGCAAAGCGTTGCGGTGGAGGCCAGGATCATTGAGCGAACAACTTTGGAGGAAACCACTGAGGATACATGACTTGGGTCGTAGTCTGGGGACAATTCGACGACATCCCACCCAACCCACTTCACACCTGTAAGCGCCACAATCCAGCTCTGCAGGGTGGTAAAACTGACCCCCCCGGGCTCAGGAGTGCCGGTTCCCGGAAGTATAGAGGGATCAAGCACATCCAAATCTAATGTGACATAAACAGGCCGATTTGCGATCCATGCACTCAGTTCGGCTGCTGTAAACGAATCTGGACGGTAAGTTCCAAATTTCTTAGCAACTTCGAACTCCTCCCTCGGCCCAGACCTTGGCCCAATCTGCAATATCTGTGACGGATTCACAAACTCCATGATTCTTCGCATGACCGTCGCATGCGAGAGCTTCGTCCCAAGGTAGTCATCACGCAGGTCAAGATGTGCATCAAATTGCACCAAAACTGCGTCAGGAAAGCGCTCGAAAGCCGCCTTTACCAGCGGAAGGCTGACCAGATGCTCGCCCCCGAGTCCGGCCGGAAGGACCCCCCTGTTATAGAGTTCGCCAGCGGCTTTTTCAATGATTTGGAGGCTTTCTAACTTATCGCCGGGGGGCAGAATCAGGTCACCCAAGTCTGCAAATTGCACGTCTTCCAGGTCCCTGTCCGCAACCGGACAGTACGTTTCAATGCCGTCGGATATGTTTCTAATTGCCGCAGGACCGAATCTCGTACCTGGCCTGAATGAACAGGTTCCGTCATAGGGCATTCCGAACAACGCCAAACGGGCGCCTTCAAGAGACTCGCTGGCACCCATGTAAACTTGTGTTCTGGTCGTCGGGATATTGAAGGGGGAGCGTCCTATGAATTCAGCAAGTCGGCAGCGTCAAGAGAGACCTAATTCACGGGCCAAAAATGCGGGTACAGCGAATGCAGCTTCGTGAACTGCCGGCGTATAATACTTGGCGTTTTGCGTGATCTCCTGCATCCGCTCAATGCGAGCGGACTCAAGAGGATGCACGGAATCCGAGGCAAAAAAGAAGCTCCACCAGCCATACGGGTAGGTCGGGATGACCGCCCCGTACCAGTGAGCCTGCGCAAAATTTCGCAGCAAAACGTCGCGAATGCTCTTCAACCGGGAATCAGGATCCCACGGGCTGTGCGACTGTGTGACGAGCACACCGCCCGGCCTGAGCGCGCGTTTCGTTAAAGCGAAATACTCCTGTGTGAACAGCACTTCACCGGGGCCGATCGGATCCGTTGAATCCGAGAGAATCACATCGAATTCTCCTTCGTGATTCTTCAAATATTCGAATCCGTCACCCACCTGAATGTCCACTCGAGGATCGTCAAGTTTCGACGTATGATAGGGAAAGAATTTGCGGCAAACGTCAATGACATCCCCGTCTATTTCCGCCAGCACAACCCGTTCGACACCCGGATGATTCAAGACCTCCCGGACTGTGCCGCCGTCTCCTCCACCAATAACACATACGCTCTTAGGTGCAGAATGTGTTACCATCGCCGGATGAGTCAACATTTCGTGATAAACGAACTCATCCTTTTCGGTGGTCATCATGCAGCCGTCGAGCACAAGCGTCTTCCCCCAGCGCTCGGTCTCAACAATCTCGACCAGCTGGTATTTCGACTGTTTGGAATACAGGACTCCCCCAGCCTTCCAGCCGCCGCGAATCGGGCCGTATGTTTCAGTTAACCAGAGTTCCATAAATCACTTAAGAGAACAAGAAGATAATGAACGGCTCTCAGAAACTCAACACTCATCAAGCCTGACGGGTGTTCAAATTACAGGACTTACGAAAATTCAAAAGAAATCGGCCTCCTAACATGCAGGAGGCCGATAATTTAACATCAAATTAATCTACGTCCACAGGACAACGCCGGCAAACGCAGCTCCAATTCTCTCCACTTTTCCGGAGATAACCGCCACTTTCATGTCAGCTAATTTCCACCCTCGAACCTTGAATGCGGACTCGACTTTCATAATGACTATCTTCCGGCACTCTTCTTCGGAACCATGCATGTGGTGCTCCATGATGACCCCGGGCAGCGACGGATCATCGGTAATACCGACTGCGACCCCCGCGCTGACCGTTTCACCGGGCAGGGAGCTGGACTCATCTGCATAGGCAATGGGCACCAAAGCTCCGTAGGGAAGCTTCATCGGCTCCACTTCTTTTGCCGACGGCGGCAGTATGGAACTCATCCGGACAAGGTTCGTGTTGCCCACACCCGCGGCGAGCAGCGCGTTGTCGAACGCGTTCAGTTCCGTTTCACCCTCGGCAAATCCTTTGACAAGAAAATACTTGTCGGGGGTCTTAATGATCATCTACGCTACCGCAGCGGTCACGTTCTGCGCGGCCTTGTGCGAGTCAAATCTCAGGCCGTGCGAGTTCATGATACCTCGCTTCATCTCCATCGCAGTGAATTCATCGGCTTCGAGCGCCTGCTTCAGATGCTCGAAGGCCACCGCCGGATCGACTTCATCGCCGCACGTGAACAGGTCAACGGCCGCGTAGCCGAACTCCGGCCACGTATGAATGGCCAGATGTGACTCGGCAATGATGATTGCGCCGGACACTCCGTACGGATTGAACAAATGAAAGGCCTCGGTCACGATGGTCGCGCCCGCCTTTAATGCAGCCTCACGCATGGCGCGCTTGACTGCGGCGACGTCGTTGAGGATTTCAGGATTACACTTGTGGTAATCAACCACAATTTGCTGTCCCAAAGACTTCAATTTAGGTTCTCCTACCCAAAAGAAGGTGAAAGGTGAGAAAAACCAACGCGACTTAGAATGTGGGCGGCGTTGTTACCCAAAGAAACTCGGCTGTTCGTTTGCCGTTGTTGCGAATGAAATGTTCGCGTTCACCCGAGAAATAAAAGCTCGACCCCGCCGTGGCGCTGAAACTGTCGTTCCCAAAAACCAGAGTAATGGTCCCCGACAAGACAAATCCAAATGCTTCCCCTTGATAGGGCTTTATTGGATAGGTTTGCTGGTCGGCTTCCAAAGTAACCAGCGCGGCTTCCATTTCGCGGTCCGCCCCGCCGGGAATCAGCAATTCAAACTTCTCAGCACCAGTTTCCGTCAGGGAAATTCTTTCAAGCTTGGAGAACACTACCTGATCAGGCTGCGTCTCCTTGAAAAAATCGGCAGCAGTTACATCCAGAACCTTGAGGATTCCGAGGAGACTGTCCACTGAGATGCTGGTCTGATCGCGCTCAAGCTGAGAGATGAAACCCTTTGTCAGATCGGCGCGCTCTGCCAATTCTTCTTGGGTCAGATTCCGGGCCAGTCGGAGGTTTCGTAAGCGTGCTCCGATATCCACCGGTCTGTATTCCAAGTATATTAAACTTCTTGTTCAATAAATGAAGGCGAAATATACAGAGAAAAGGGGGTCTTGTCAAGCCCCCTTCTGACGGGATTCCCCCTTAAGCCTTTGGCTTTCAAGCGCCTAATCGCGTCACGCCGCTTTTCGAAAGTTTAATAAATTGGCACTCTTAGGACAATTAACGAGAATCAATTTCGCCTTCGAAGCGTAGCTTTGGGTCAGGCAAACAACTTGCCGGGACAAAAATTTTTCGGTACTTACGCCTCTTTTTCGCCATTTTCGGCCTCCCCTGACTCTTCCGGAACCTGTCCCCGTCGCCACGGATTGGGTCGCTTCTGTTCAAGCAATCCAAGCCGCCCGGCGTCGACACGGTCGAGCTGCACTTTCATGTGGATTACATCGCCGATCGCTTCGGTGCTCTGGACTTCGCCCACCCGGTAGATCTCTTGCCATAGTTTACCGTTGGCCGCATCGAGTTGGATGTCCAGAACCACTTTCCCCTGCTCCATGACATGCCGCATTCGCTCACGAAGAGTGTCGATTCCGATACCCTTGACTGCACTGATTAGCACGGCTTCCGGCTTGTGCTCCTTCACCCATTTCGTGACCGACGGATCGTCGAGCACGTCGATTTTGTTGAAAACTTCAATGACTGGCACATCAGAAAGTCCCATCTCGTTCAGTATGTTTTCAACTGTTTCCATTTGCTCCCTGTAAGTCGGTGATGCCGCGTCAATCAAGTGCACGATACAGTCAGCTTCGGAAATCTCGGCAAGAGTTGAACGGAAACTGGCCACGAGTCCATGCGGGAGTTTGCGTATGAACCCAACTGTGTCTGAGAGGACAGCCCGAATTCCCTGCCCAAGCGGCAACGCTCTGGTCGTTGAATCCAGAGTGGCAAATAGCAGGTTCTCTTCATAGACGCCGGCGGATGTCAGAACATTCATTAGAGTGGATTTACCCACATTCGTGTAACCGGCAAGCGAGAATCTGAACACGTCCTGCCGTTTGGCACGCTGCGTTCGATGCTGCTTCTCAATCAGCACCAAATCCTCCTCCAGCTTGCGAATGCGCGACCGGATGATGCGCCGGTCGGTCTCAATCTGAGTTTCACCCGGTCCTCTCATACCGATACCACCTCGCTGCCGTTCAAGGTGAGTCCACGCACCCGTCAGTCTGGGAAGCATATACTTCAGCTGAGCCAATTCCACTTGCGTCCGAGCCTCACGCGTTTGGGCACGTTTGGCAAAAATGTCCAGAATCAGTCCAGAGCGGTCAATGAGACGAGTTTTAAGTTCGCGCTCAAGATTGCGGCACTGAGCAGGAGCTGGATCCTCGTCAATTACCACGAGATCCGCTCTTACTTCGGCGGCCAGTGCAGAAAGCTCCGTTGCTTTTCCTTTTCCTACATATAGAGCGGAGTCAATTTGCCGGAGCTTGACCAGCTCGCGGTCGGCAATCTCAGCTCCGGCGGTTTCAGCAAGCATGGCCAGTTCGTCCAAGTGCTCCTGCGCCGCCGTCAAATGCTCACCCGGTTTACAAATACCTATGAGGAGAGCTCGCTCCCTTTTCGGGACCAGCGTATTCTCAGCGTCACCTTGAGAGGCATCTTCTATCTTCAGCCGGTCAAACCCCAGTGACCGTGCCCGGTCATCGCCGATTTTGCTCCGCGGTGGACTCATGATTGCACTCTCTCATCCGCTTTCACTTTGTCCCATAGCTTGTCCATTTTCTCCAATCCTGCCTCATGGAGCGGAATCCCCTCCTCCATGAGTGCGAGTTCGATTTGGCCGAACCGATCCGTGAATTTCTGGATGGCGCCTCGAAGCGCCTCCTCGGGGTGAACGTCCAGTTTACGTCCCAGATTCACCATCGTGAACAGGAGGTCTCCGAACTCGGCCTCAATTTTTTCCCTGTTACCAACTCGCAACTCGTGCTGGAGTTCAGCTATCTCTTCGGAGAGCTTTGCCCACACCGGTTCGTCCGACGGCCAGTCAAATCCGACAGCCGCCGCTTTCTCCTGCACGCGATAAGCCCGGTTGAGTGCCGGTTGGTTCTTGGGCACACCCGAAAGCAGCTGCGGCCGGTGGTCTTCCTTTAGTTTGATCTTCTCCCATTGTTTATTGACATCATCCGCCGAATGAACAACCGCGTCGCCGAACACATGCGGATGCCGGCGAATCAGCTTTTCATTGATTTCGTGCAAGACATCGGCGATGTTGAATAACTGCTCCTCTTCGGCCATCCGCGAGTGAAAAATGATGTGCAGCAGGAGGTCGCCGAGTTCCTTCTTAAGTTCGCCGTAGGCTTTGCGGTCAATTGAATCAAGGACCTCATAGGTTTCCTCGATCAAATAGGGCCGGAGTGACTCGTGCGTCTGGTCGCAGTCCCACGGACAGCCGCCGGGCGACCGCAGCGCTGCCATAATGTGCACAAGCCGCGCGAACTCGGCGGCGGCTTGCTCAGTCAAGGCGGTATTTTCGAAAAGGGGTTTCAATGTCGTCAGAGATAATTAAGGAGCGCAAGTAATTTCCGACCCCGGTCTTCAGAGTCGCTTTCAACCAGCAGATTGTAAAATTCTTCCGTCTGCGGGTGTGCAAGTGCGACCTTCATCTCAGCTCGCACCTCCTTGGCCAACGCCGCCACGTACAACTCCGGATTCAGTGAAAGGTCCAGCAGCAGGTCATACTCAGTTGACCGGATTTGCTTGAGTATCGCGTTGTCCGGCAATCCAAGCTTTGTGCATTGCACCGGATCATAACTCATGATGCTGCAAGACTCATTAATGATGAGCCAGCTGCGGTAATTGTCGCGCACCCAAATCGTGAGTTGCGCATTTTCCAGCCGGCTGAAAATTTCGGGAAGAATTACACGCACGATATCGAAATCGTCGAAATTCGATGGCAGCAGCACACACACTTTGCGCGCATGCCGTGCCGCGCCGGGAAGTGTGATGCGTCCTCCGGCATGCTCCCCCTTGCGCCACGACAAAAATTTCCAGCCGATTCGTTCCTTTATGCTCATTCGTCCTTTGCCGCGATTGCTTCGCGCCGGATGATGCGGATACGGCCAAGTCTGTGCCGCCGCACCTCTTCCACCACAAATTCGTAGTTATGGTATTCGACGCGGGTTTGTAATTCGGGGAAGTCACCGAGTTCAGAAAGCAGAAAACCTCCGAGAGTGTCAAAGTCGTCGTCAATCGGGATGACATCCTCGCCCAACACTTCATTGACGGTTTCCACGTCAAGCTTGGCATCGACCAGTACGGTCTGCTCGTCCACTCGAGTCCACAAGGTGCGTTCGGCGTCATGCTCGTCCTGAATCTCGCCGACGATCTCTTCAATGACATCTTCGAGAGTCACAAGCCCTGCCGTTCCGCCGTATTCGTCCACCGCGATGGACATGTGCACCCGCTGTTCCTGAAACTGCTTAAGCAGCTCGTCAATCGTTTTGGCTTCCGGAACAAAGTGCGCCGCGCGAATAATTCGCTTCAGATCCACCTCATCCTTGAACGGGAAGTAAGTCAGCAGATCCTTGACATGAAGTATCCCGATGATATTGTCTATCTTCTCGTCAAACACGGGCAGTCGCGAATGCCCGCACTTCTTCAATGTCTCCAGCACCTTTGCAGTCGGTGTCCGTACTTCGATAGCCACCATATCGGTTCGCGGCACCATGATTTCCCGGACGGAGATTTCACCCAGCTCGAAAATCGAGTGAATCATGTCGCGCTCTGTCTTCTCAAGCGCGCCATGCTCTTCACCTACTTCGAGCAGGGTCTTGACCTCCTCTTCGGAAATCCAAAGCTTCTTCTTCTCGACTCCGAGCGTGCGCGAAATCCATTCGGCGAGAGGTGCCATCACCGCAGTTACCGGCCACAAAAGAACATTCAGGAACGCCAAAGGAGTAGCCAGCCGGAGCGACCATTTGTACGGATTGCGCACGGCCGTGAACTTCGGAATGATCTCACCCATGATGAGCAGCACTCCGGTCACAAACACTCCCTGTATCAAGTAAACAATCCACTCCAGCTCGGCATCATGCGAGAGTATCCGTGATGCTGCAAGTGCTGCAACGGTCGCCGACAGGACATTGACGACTGTGTTGCCCGCAAGAATGAATATAAGAAACCGCCGCGGGTCTTCCAGCAACTTGGTTAGCCGCTGCGCGTTTATGTTCTCGGCCGCCTGCTCTTTAAGATCGCTGATTTGCGACCGCGTGAGTGACAGCAGCGCCGTTTCCGCCAGTGAAAACATGGCTGCCATGAGCTGCAAGCCGAAAAATGCGACAAAGCTCCACAGGAAATACGTGTCAATCATAACGCACCTCCCGCTTTCAAGGCAATGTCCTCATACCGGCTCATCTGCTTACGCCCCGTTTCGGTACGGTCATCATACCCTGCCAGATGCAGGACACCGTGCGCGGCCAGACGCGCGACTTCCTGATAGAGCGGCACGCGATAGTCGCGCGCCTGCCTGCGAGCCTGATCGAGACAAATGTAAATCTCGCCCTCGATTCCCTTGCCCGGGTCGGTGAGATCGAAGGTAATCACGTCCGTCGTGCCGCGAATGTTCATGAATTCCCGGTGCAGCTTCGCCATCTTGCGGTCATTCACAAGCACAAAGCGAATCGCGTTGACAGGTGCGGGTATTCTGCGCATGGCCGCGCTTGCGCAAGCCAGTGCATAGTCTTTGCGCACGCGCGCACGGGGAATCTCCGAATAGAATTCGAGCTTGCCTCGAGCGCGCCTGCGCGGGGGAGGTTGGTCAGTCATTGGAGGTGGAGGACGGCTTACCGCGGTGTTCGGGCAGCTTGCCGAGAGCTTCGCCTGTTTCTTGAGCTGCGTCGCCGCTCGCGTCCGCAGTATTCTTCAATAGTCGGTCGTAGGCGCCGACGATTCTCGCCACGAGCGGATGGCGGACGACGTCGGAGTTTTTCAATTTCACAAATTCAATTCCCTTGATGCCTTCGAGGATGTACTCGATGCCGAGCAATCCCGAGTCGCTGCGCCGCGGCAGGTCTATCTGCGTCAAATCACCGGTGATAACCGCCTTCGAATTCTCGCCCATGCGAGTCAGAAACATTTTCATCTGCCCTGCCGTCGTGTTTTGCGCCTCATCCATAATGAGAAACGCATTATCGAGCGTTCTGCCGCGCATGTACGCAAGCGGAGCAATCTCGATAATCTGCCGGTCCAGCAATTTGCGCAAACGGTCCCCCGGAATCATCTTCATCAGCGCATCATAAAGCGGTCGGAAATAAGGATCCACCTTCTCGCGCACATCACCCGGCAGGAAACCCAGACTCTCACCCGCTTCCACTACCGGACGCACGAGAATAATCCGGTCGAACTTCCCCTGCTGAAACATCTGCACCGCGCAGACGACGGCGATGAATGTTTTGCCGGTTCCGGCAGGTCCGAATGCGAACGTGATGTCACTGCGTTGAATCGCTTCCCAATATTCGTTTTGTCCCGCCGTGCGCGGATTGTAACTCCGGTCGCCCGCGCGGAACATCGCCGCAAACGGAGCATCAGGATCGGCGTGCAACTCCCGTCCCGGCGCGCTGATATGCAGCGTCCGGTCAATGTCGCCGCGCGACAGATTCCCCTGCTTCCGTGTGATGCCGACGAGATCCATGATAAGTTCGACGGCTTCCAGATTGTCCGCCTGCGTACCGCGAATCAGGATCTTCTCGCGGCGTGCGGTCACTTTCGATTGAATGTGTCGCTGCAGATAACGCAAATTGTCATCGTTGGGACCAAGCAGTGGCCGCAACACACCTTCCTCAATGGGAAGTTCGACAATCTCAATAAACTCTTGCGGCGACTGTTCTGCGGCCATAGAGCGTTGCGTCAGTGGAGTGCCTCCTTTGAACTACCATCACACAAAAAATACCTCGCGCAGGACAAAAGGTGTCCGGCGGAGGTACCCAATACTCATACATTCTGTCGTTTTACTTCGGGACTTATCCACTCAGTTTGAGGCAGGTATGCCCAATTATTCCTTCTTGCTTCGGACCACCTGTCTAAATGTAACAAAAAACAGACCCCTTGTCAATAAAACTCGCCCCGGCAGGAATTTTCTCCCTCCGGGGCTAAACTGTTAGACTTTTGTGAATTAGGGACTTCCGCTCGCTCTAACCTGAGACCGGCCCATCACTTCACCGGAAGCAATCCTATCTTCAAATCATCAAGTAACTTAGGATCAACCGGCGATGGGCTCCCGTCCATCAGCGACTGAGCTAAGGTCGTCTTCGGGAAGGCAATAACGTCCCGGATTGGCCGATTGGTCAGCACCATGATCATCCGGTCGAATCCCAGCGCAAAACCGCCCATCGGAGGCGCGCCGTACTTCAGCGCGTCCACCAGGAACCCGAATCGCATTTTGGCCTCCTCGTCCGAGATGCCCAGCATCCTGAAGATTTTTGACTGTATTTCCGGATCATGGATACGAATCGAGCCCGACAGCAATTCGTTGCCGTTCATCACCAAATCGTACGACGTCGAGCGCACGTTCCACGGCTCGCTGTCCAGCAAATGTGAGTCTTCGGGATTGAATCCTGTGAACGGATGATGAGCAGGCCAAACTTCTCCCGTTTCTTCATCGCGTTCAAATAACGGAAAGTCCACTACCCAAAACATCGATACGTTCTTGTGGTCATTCGGATCAAACAGCTTGAAGTGTTCGGCAAGCTTGATCCTCATGACACCCAGCGCTTTCAGCACATCGCTCTTCTTGCCGACGGCAAGGAGCAGCAAGTCGCCTTGCTCACCTTTGAGTTGTTTGACGATGTTCGCAATCGCATCGTCACTCACTTTGCCGACCAACACACCGCTCAAGCCCTCGGCTCCGATCTTAATCGGCAGAATTCCGCCAAGCCCTGACGCCTTGGCCAGCTCTTCCACTTCAGCAAACTGCTTGCGCGAAATCTCCGCTTGTCCGGGCACGCGCAAACCAATCACTACTCCACCCGCGTCCAATGCTCCGCGAATCACCCGGAACTCGGTGTCCTTCACGTGACCCGTGACATTCTCAAACTTGAGGTCATATCGCAAGTCCGGCTTATCCGAACCATAGTTCTCCATTACATAGTTGTACGACAGTCGCGGCAAGGGCATCTCGACTGAAGTATTCCAAATTTCCTTTAGAATCTTCACCCACAACCCCTCCACCGTGCTGAATACGATGTCACGTGTGGCAAAGGAAATCTCGACGTCAATCTGCGTGAACTCCGGCTGGCGGTCGCTTCTCAAATCTTCGTCACGGAAACACTTGCAAATCTGGAAATACTTATCGAATCCCGCCACCATCAGAATCTGCTTGTAGATCTGCGGTGATTGCGGAAGCGCGTAGAACTGATGCGGGAACACGCGGCTTGGCACAAGATAGTCGCGCGCGCCTTCCGGCGTGCTCTTGACCAGACAGGGCGTCTCGACTTCGATGAAACCCAACTCCGTGAAATGATTCCGCGCGATATTCGAGACTTTGTGCCTCAGAATCAGCACGTCCTGCAATTCGCTCCGCCGCAAATCCAGATAGCGG
Source organism: bacterium (assembly GCA_013360195.1). NCBI lineage: Bacteria > bacterium. The sequence continues at coordinate 228,653 of JABWCQ010000001.1, read as the reverse complement.
TATTTCAAGCGCAGTTCATCCGAAGCTTTGTCCGCGCCTTCAATTTGGAACGGCAATTCGGGGCAGCAGTTCAGCACTTCTATTGACGTTGCCACCACCTCCACCTCACCCGTCGGCATATCGGCATTGACCATCCCGTCCGGCCGTGCGCGCACCGTGCCTTGGATCTCAACGACCCATTCGTTTTTGAGTTCATGCGCAATCCGGGATGCGTCGGCCTGTTCCGGCTCGACCACCACTTGCGTCTTGCCGTAGCGGTCGCGCAGATCGATAAACACCAGCCCGCCAAGGTCGCGCGCCCGCGCCACCCAGCCTTGCAGGACGATGGATTTCCCGTTATCAGTTTTGCGGAGTTCCCCGCAGGTATGTGTTCTTGTCGTCATGTTCTTCTTACTGTAGGGGCACAACATGTTGTGCCCGTTGGGAGGCCGTTCGAGTCTTTACACTCAATAGCATGTAATTATTGGAAATAACAGCGCCGCCCGATAGGCGGCGCAGGTCATGCGTTCAGGGACAATATGCACCAATTTAGCTGGAAAATCAACCTACTTGAAAAGTAGGCAACTTTGCGCTGACGCATAACCATTCATCCCTAGGTCGGGCCTCCTGCCCGACGCCCGGGTGTAGGGGCGGATAGCGCGGCGTCTGAACCCAAACCCAAGCGCATTGTCTTCCCGCAGCAGGGCGAAAGGACTTACAAGCGTGAATACCGAATCCACAGAGATTTTCTTGTGCAATCATCGCAGACAAAGCTCCCCCTAAGCCTTTCCGCCTGGCACGTCTTCCCTAAACCATTCGGCCAAGTCCCAATCCCAACCATGTTCCAGCTAAACAGCCCGTCAGGGTTATTCCGATATTCACCACAGCCGCCGCCGGTTTCGCCTCCTGAATCAAAGCAATGGTCTCATAACTGAACGACGAATAGGTCGTGAAACCGCCCAGCAATCCGATGGTCAGAAACACCTTCAGCGCGGGCGAATCGTCAAATCGCGCCGCCATTGCCGTCATCAAGAAACCGATCGCAAAACATCCGGTGACATTTACCACCACCGTGCCATAAGGAAAACCGAGGGAGGTCAGCCTGTACACCAGTCCCGACATCACATAACGCAACAGCGAACCAAGTCCACCGCCGACAAAGATGAGAAGAATGTTCTTCATGGTCAGTCAAAGTAGCAAAACGCGGCGACTCTTTCAAGCCGCCGCGTCATCACATTGATTCCAGCGTAAGTGAGGTTTACTTTCGACCCGCCTGCCAAACACCGCCGCGAAGCGGATACTTGGCCGGATCGCGTTCGGAAAGCCGCGCGTACAGCAGGCTTCCACCCGATGACAGATAACCGTTCGCTTGAGCCCACGCATGACCCTCTTCAAGTACACTCAACTCAACGTCCGCCGCAGACGAGCTGTACTTAAATAGTTTGGAACGCAGACTGGCCGCGCGCGTGTCGCGACGATCAAGCGAGTGGGTCGCGAACTCGAGCGATTCATGCACTGTGCGATTCATCGCGGCATACTCACGATCGAGAGCGAGCTTATGTTCCGCGAGGAGAGACAAGGAGTCCTTGTCAGGTACTGCGGTAAACAGCTGTTCGAACACCGTGGCAAGAGCCGTATTGGACTCATTCGCCAGTTTGGTCGCCTCGGCAAGCTGCGCCGACAAGGCTTCCGTCATGGACTCGACCGCATCCGGATTTGACGTTGCGGCCAGCGTGCGCGAAATCTGCATCGCGTTCGCTGACGTCGTCTGCCACTGACTGCCGCACAGCTTTCGCAATTCCATCACCGGTTTCAGCATGTCTTGATACAACGTTGCCACGGAGTTTTCGACACCGTCAATGCCGGGATTCTGCCGGGCGAAGCGCAGCGCAAGCTTGCGATAATTGACGCACTCCTGCAGCACCGGAAAAGCTTCGTGCACAATCGCATCACATCGCGGTGAGTAACCGTTTTGCCCGAAGCTCCTCAATGGAGTCTGCTGCCATAATGAAGCAGCCCACCCTTCCAGCTGTTCGGCGACATGGACATACAGGTCGTATGTTTCCTGCTGCGCTTCAGTTTGAAAATCGCGTTTTTGCGTGGACCAATGTCCGGGTGCGAGCGGAGGCAGCGCTTTCGCTTCATGGCGAGCCGTGAAGACCAGGATATCCGCGGCTTGGTTAAACGCCGTCAAAGCTTGTGCACGCAGTTTGTCGCGCGCCAGCAAATCCTCCGGCCTGCTGGAGAACATCCCCAGACGAAGCAGCGCGTCGCCTTCGAGACGATGGAGTTTTCCAGTCAAGAGCGCGACAGCGGATTCATAAGACGGGGCAATCGTCAGGAGTTCGTTGGTATTGCGTTCGAGCTCGTTGCACCAGCGAGTGGCTTCTTTGGCATTCCATTCCAGCGACACATGCAGAGTTTTTTCGAGCGCGGCAAATTCAAATTGCAGAAGTTCCCAGCGCGCTCTCGCGGCGGCATTTGCCACAAGCGGGTCGGAGAATCCGGGCTTTCGTTTGTGTTTCTGCCAGATGTTCCAAGCCTGTTGAAACTCCTGCTTGGATTGAATGTCACGTCCGAGGACTTGTTCGATAAGACCGAGCTCGACACTTGCGCGCAGAGCTTGCGGGGAATTGGGCGCGGTGTTGTTGCTCAATGCGAAGAGTACCTCTCGCGCAGACTCCTCTTGATTGGCCCGCAAGAGACAGTTTGCCAGAGTAAGCTGGTCTTGCGCACCAAGCGGGAAGTCGGCTCGAATCAATTGCATTCCGAGGAAAGCGGCGGGCGACCAGAACTCTTCGGCGGCATAAGCCCGGAAGAGCGCGGTTTTGAAATCACCAACCCATGGCGCATCGGGAGAGCGTCCGCACATGTCGAGCAGTATGTCAGCAACTTCAAGCTGATGCGCGGCTTCACCACCGACAGGCCAGCAGTAATCGAGTGTGTATTTTGTCCACGGTGCCAGCGGGTCGGTTGTGCAGAGGTCAATGGCCCAGCGGTGACTTTGCGGGTCAGTCGAGGTGGCCCGAGCAATCAGCGCGACGGTTTTGCAGGTGGAATCGCGCCACGTGTTGTCGGACTCATTCAACACAAACGCTTTAAGCTGGTCACTTAATGCAGTCAGTTGCTCAATGTCCGGCGTGGGCTGGTCAAGCAGGATTCTTGCAGTTTGCAATTTCTGCTGCACATCAACAGCGTCTACCGCATACGTAGCGGAGAAAATCCAGCAAATACATGAAAAATACATCGTAATTCTGTAGCGCACGGGAAAACACTCCTGAGTTAGCTACGATGTATTTGGCAAGAGGCGGGCCAGAATTGGGGCGGTTTCTCTTTTTCTGGTTGAGGTATTGACTTTTTCGAGATTCTATAGCATTGTAGATGCATCATCGAGGAGCAAATCAATGAGAGTTGTTTTTTGCACTTACGGTCTTTGCGGGTTCGGTTTTTGGTATCGGGGATGTCACGGTACACTCTGTGGACTATTCGGTCACTGCCGGTGAGCACAATAATGGTTCCGGAATAATTAGTTCAGTGCGAGTGAGCTACTCCATGGAATGGAGCGAAATTGACTCCGGTGGGTGGCATGTCGGGGAGTGCTGCTGGGACTACATGAGCCCGCTTCATTTGGCATGGGCATATCGCGACAGTTCTGGTGTGGGGAACATAAATCCAGTCAATTGTATCTGGATGCAGAACGAGAGCGGTAATCGCTGGCCATGCGAATTTGGCACCTGTTTCAGTTTTAGAGGACTTGACACTCTTAACTTTCAGATTATAGACCAAGACACCTTTGTAATAAAGGAAAGACACTGGAGCTCTTCCGGTACAATCCTTCTTCCGATGCCCATAGGAAATTTGCGTATATACTTGGTCGGAGATGAGTTGCGATGGGACAGGATTTACGGTGAACACAATGTAACAGAGTTTTGCGGAGGATTCGGTTTCCCCCGAATCGACACGCTGACTCAAATAGACATGTATGATCAGTTCAGCGCAACGGGCTGGCAACACGCATTGGACACTCTGCGTGCAAGAGACTTAGCCGGTCAAGCCATAAGGAGGTCAAGAAAGAGCATCATTGCAAGAACGCGGCAGCCTGTGACAGGGAGCCACACTCTTGAGTTGATTTCCCGTGACTATGCTGCCCATTGCATGGTTACTCCCTTTGTGGACGCGGCGGGGAAATCGAACTTCATGTCACGGACGACATCGTTGGGGGACACCATATCATATGTATCCGTTCCGCGAGATGAAGATGGATTCGAGCAATATTCCGGTAATACAGGGGATTTTCTGGCTGATGCTTGGGAAGAGAAAGTGTTTCCAGGAACAGACTTGCGCAAGAATTGGCCGTTTGGGCATCCGGATTCAGTTGGATCCGTTGCCCAGAAATGGGAAGATGATGACTATCACATGCGTGGAAGAGCTTTTGACGGCGACGACTTGTTAAACTTTGAAGAGTATCGTGGTTTTCTTGTTGCGGCAGACTCTACTCAGCCACACGATACTACAAACTACGAACATATTCGATGTGATCCAAAACTCAAGGATGTTTTTGTTTACTTTCATCCCGAACTTGAGGAGTTTCCGGAAGTAGTTGATTTCTTCGATGAAGTATATCCCGGTCACATATTCGCGCTGGACAGCCAAGTGCAAGTTCACATCACGGACAATTACAATATACAAGCCTCATCTGTACCGACCAATCCAATTAGACAACAAAACAAGTCTGCGTCTTTCCAGCGAAAAGGCTGTCACACACTATACCCACCAAGGTTTGTGCCAATCGACTCCCTTGTTTATCTTGGAAGCACCTCTAACCTAAATCTCTATGACAACGGCGAGAGCGTTGCTCAAGTCATATCATTTTGGCCTTGGTCTCAGCGCGTAGGCTCCTATCGTGAGATCCCTGCATGGACCATAAGAAAAACACAAGGAACTGCATTTCCTCATCCAGATCCGACAGGAACGGGAACCTACCCAGGTAATACATATTTCATCGTTGTTAACCTAGAAAGATTTAGAGAATACATGGACTCTCCATATTGCAGGGCTGGTAGTTACTTCGATTGGCATGACGATGCTCTCGATATATTGCGAGTTGTAGTAGCTCACGAATTTGGTCACGCGGTTGGTTTAACCCACCCACAAGCTGTGGAATCAGATACGCTAATAATGGGTCCTGTTAGAAGAGAGTTAGGCACAGGGCGTCTGGTCCCCAATTCACCCACTTTCTCACCTCAAGATAAATCCCGGTTCACGGTTCGAGCCGAGTAGGAGGAACGTATCATGAAACATTTAACTTTTGCAGGCATAGCTACTGCTATCACACTAACTTCCTTTTGCACGATTGTTGCTGATGTCCTCCCAACATCGTTTGACGTCTATCCGTACTTTGAGGAGCAATACCCGCAACGCAAAGTATGGCGGAATTTGCTACCACCAGTCAGGCTGAACAATTCTGCACTGAATGCTTGTGTTCGTGCTAATGAGTTCTACGCTCCAAGCATGCTCAGATATCCGCGTTCAAGTAGTTTGATGATGGGAATCTGTGACACCTTAGAAATCAAGGTTCAGTTCATCAATCGAACGGACTCGAGCATTGTGTTGATAGGCGAAAACCCTCATGAGTGGTTCGCTCCACGGCTTTACAAGACGACCATGAATATAGTTTCGGATGCGCCAGTGATTGATTCGACAAAACTATCCTACAGCGTGCAGGCGTGCGTTGACTCTCTGGACCCGTTCAATCCACAAGATACAATTCTCCCGGGGAATCAATCCCACGTAATCGCTTACAATGTATGGGGTCTGCCGGAAGGAGTGTGGGTTTTGGCTCTGGGTACCACGAGCAAGACTCCGGGATACCTCAACGTGCTCTATGACGGCGGAGTTTTCGAGTATCGGTCTCCAGAAGACGGGCAAGACACCGTGAATGCGTGGCTGGCACTTGCAGAACGGCAGAAAAAATGCCGTGATTACAGCGGAGCACTTAGCTGGATTGAGAAAGTCATCACAGTCTATCCGAAGTCCGTTCCAGGGTGGTGGTCGAAAGCGAACCTCCACATGTGGCATGGCGACAGTTTGTTGACGTTCCAAGCCTATGATTCTGCTTTCAAGTTCTTCAACAATCTGACGGATCCACTGTTACCTGACACAACAGAGTCGGTTGAACCCGTGGAACGTTTTTACATGAGAGCGGTTGGGCCATTGATGGAATTTGACTACTTCATCGCCCAAAGAGACGGGTTTTGGAAGTGAAGGAACGTGAAAAAAGGTATAGCAAAAGCGGCAGTCAGAGACTGCCGCTTTTGTAATCGGTCGTAAAATTTTGTACTTAGTCGACTTTATGCTCAGCGACTTGAACGAGTGCGTTATGGCGTTTGAAAGCAGATTGTGCTTCTTCGCGTTCTGCAGCAGATGCGGCAGTTTCGATGCGTTTCAGTGCATCAGCCCGGTTTTTTTTTGCAGTATCAAGATCGATGTCGGACTTGCGGACGCATGTTTCTGCAAGGATAAGCGCCTTATTGTTGTCCACGGTGAAGTATCCACCGCCGATTGCAAACTCTTCCTTGTGGTCGGCGAAGTCAATCTGCAGACGACCGGGGCCAAGCCCTGCGACCATGGGTGCATGGTTGGCCAAAACACCGAATTCACCTGCCGACCCGGGAGCGCGCACATGCACGACATCGGCGGACAGCAGATGTTTTTCGGGTGTAATCAGCTCAACATGAAACGTGTTGGCCATAACTTACTTTTGCGCGTTTTCGTGATTGCGAATCACGTCTTCAATACCGCCGCACATATAGAAGTGCTGTTCGCTGATATAGTCGTAATCGCCGTTCAGAATTCCCTTGAAAGCCTTGATGGTATCGGCAGTCTTGACGTAAACGCCGGGACGCCCTGTAAAGGCCTCGGCGACGTGGAACGGCTGCGACAGGAAGCGCTGCATCTTGCGGGCGCGCTCGACAACTCGCTTGTCATCGTCGGAAAGTTCGTCCATACCGAGAATCGCGATGATGTCCTGCAAGTCTTTGTAGCGCTGAAGGGTTGATTGCACGCCGCGCGCGACATCGTAATGTTCCTGCCCGACAACCATCGGATCGAGAATGCGTGACGTCGAGTCGAGCGGGTCGACGGCCGGATAGATACCCAACTCTGCGATTTGACGGGACAACACGGTGGTCGCATCGAGGTGCAAGAAGGTGGTTGCCGGAGCGGGGTCGGTCAAGTCGTCAGCGGGCACGTACACGGCCTGCACGGACGTAATGGAGCCTTTATTCGTTGAAGTGATGCGCTCCTGCAACGCGCCCATTTCGGTAGCGAGTGTAGGCTGATAGCCCACAGCGGACGGCATACGGCCGAGAAGCGCTGACACTTCGGAGCCTGCCTGCGTGAAGCGGAAGATATTATCAATAAAGAGCAGCACGTCGCGGCCTTCTTCATCACGGAAATACTCGGCCATTGTCAGGCCTGTCAAGGCAACGCGTGAACGAGAGCCGGGCGGCTCATTCATCTGTCCGAAGACCATTGCCACTTTGGACTCTTTCAACGAAGCCTTGTCCACTTTTGTGAGGTCAAAGGAGTGCGCGTCAAAACCTTTGCCATAGGAAACAACGCCGGATTCGACGAATTCGCGCAGGAGGTCATTACCTTCACGCGTACGTTCACCGACGCCGGCGAAGACTGAAAGACCGGAGTGCTCTTTGGCGATGTTGTTGATGAGTTCCTGCACGATAACGGTCTTACCGACACCGGCACCACCGAAGAGACCAATCTTGCCGCCTTTTGAGAAGGGCTGAATCAGGTCAATGACCTTGATGCCAGTTTCCAGCATTTCGGCGCGCGTATTCAATTCGGTCAACTTGGGGGCAGCGCGGTGAATGGGGTAATGCTTCTCGGCCTTGACGTCACCGAGTTCATCCACAGGGGCGCCGGTCACGTTCAAGATGCGGCCGAGCACAGCAGCACCGACGGGCACGCTGATGGGCTGGTTGGTGTTGACGACTTCCATGCCGCGGGTCAGACCTTCGGTCGGGTCCATGGCGACTGCACGAACGGTGTTGTCACCGAGGTGCTGCTGCACTTCGAGGGTAATGAGCACGCCGTCCTTTTTGACGTGAAGCGCGGAGTAGAGCGGCGGCAGTTCGCCGTCGGTGAATTCGACGTCAATCACGACGCCGATGATCTGCTTGATGGTACCGTTTTTCATCGGGTATTTATGTTATGAACAGAAAATTAAAGTTTGGCCAGAATCTCGTCACGCCATTCGGGCTGTTTGCGAGCGAACGACGCTTCGAGAATCATGGGAATCAGCTCCCGGTCATAGGGTGACCCCGCGTCAATCCGAGATTCGAGAAAACTGAAAACGGTGTCAGGCTGTGATTTGCCGATTTCGCGGATTGCCGAAACGACATTGCGGCGCACGAACTCGGAAGCGTCTTCATAGAGCGGGACAATCAGCTTGAGTACCCGATCAGCATTCCCGGCGGACTGCGAGGCGAATCCAACGAGACCGCGAGCAACAATGCGGCGGATGCGATAGTTGTTATCGGTGCGCCACTCCTCGAAGATCGAGAAGACATAGTCGGTATGCATTTCAGACCATCCAGCAAGCTCAGGCCTTTGGTCGAAAATCATCGGCAGCGCATCGCGAACACCTGCGGATTCGTCATCGGCAAGGTGCCTAATCAGCGGAAGCCATGTCCTCGGATTGAACTTTCCGACGCGGGCAATCAGCACACATCCGACTGCGCGGGCGGCTTCAACCGGAGAACCGGCGAGCCTCAGGGTGATGTCTTCGGCGGATTCGGGAACCCGCTCGATGGCATCGGCAGCAGAATTTCCAAGTTCGAGAATGCGGAAGGACTCTTCGGCCGAGTATTCAGAGAGCAGTTGTTCGCAATCTGCGGCATGCAGGTCCGCTTCGCCGGGTCTGTCTCGCCACTTTCCGATACATGTCAAGATAGCTGCAGACAGCGCGTCGCGGTTTTCAAAGCTCTCACTCACGGTGCGGGAAACCCGCCGGAACGAAAGGGATCGGCGGGATGTTCGGGAAGAGCTTTGTGTTCACGCGGTTCTGGTGCGGAGCGCTCAATCTGCGCACGAAGGTCCTGCAGGTCAATAAAGTGAGATCCGATGGCCTGCCGCAATTCAGCGGCAATCCAGTTTTGCGTGGAAACAACACAGATTTGTCGGCCTCGCGATCGAAGCAGTTCAAGCGCGCGTTCAAAGTCTCCGTCACCTGACAGCAGAATCGCCTTATCGAAATTCTCGATCGTGTTAAACATGTCCATGACAATTTCGACGTCGAGATTCGCTTTTTGCGTGGTCTCCCCCGTTTCGCTGTCATAGATCGTTTTCAGACCTTTGGTTCTCACGACGTAGCCCGCGTAGGAGAGAAAGCGAACGAAGTTTTCGTCTCGCGGGTCGGGCGGCTGCTTCAGACCCATATACCAATAGGCGTCCGTCAATTCATCATCGCCACGCAGCACTTTCAGGAGCTTGGCAGGGTCAAAGAACCAGCCGAGACCTTTCTTCTGTGTGTAGAACATGTTTGCCCCATCAACGAAGATGGAGACGCGCCGACGAGAGAATTGCTGCATTAATAAATTACCTTTTGCGTATCAATAAATATAAACGCCTATGGCGCCGCATCGGAACCGTTTCGGGAGGCAAATCGGCTTCGATAGCGGCAGGTGCACTTTGGCCAATCAGCTTGCGCAAAGACTTGAGCAGGAACGGTTGTCCGAATTGCGACAGAAAGCGGGTGCTTTGCTCTTGAAAGAAGGCCACATCTCCCGCATAGAAGAGATCAATATCAGCATATCCATGTGCCCAGCTCGCGGCATCCGTTGGCGTAGGCAGGCCATGACGAAGCGCATCGGAGATTTCGGGAACAACAATATTTTTTTCGGCTGCAAGCGATTGCAGGCTTCGGTAGATTGTCCTCTGTAACTCTGTTCCCAGCGGGCAGACGATAATCGCTTCCCGTTTTGCCGACGCCACTACCTCTTTGACATATGAAGCACGCCCGTGATGAGGAAGCAAGTGAACGGCATCGCAGCTTATTGCCACTTCCGCGGGGTTCGAGGCCAGCGATAACAAGGGATTCAGGCGGCTCAGCTCTTCAGCAAGCGCAGCAGAGTTTGTACCGGTCGCCGAAACGGAAACAAACGGCGGGTCGGCATTTGCCAACAGATCTGAAAGATACCTGGCGCTGGAGGCTACATCAAAGAACGGTAAATTCATGGGAGCAGTCGAATGCCGGCCGCTCCTATTTCAAGCCTTCAGCTCCGGCCACAATTTCAAGGATTTCACCAGTGATTGCGGCCTGACGTGCCTTGTTGTAGGTCAACGTCAAGCTGTCAATCAGCTCGCCGGCATTCTTGGTTGCGTTCTCCATAGCGGTCATGCGCGCGGCCATTTCAGCCGCGAAAGACTCAAGCAGAATGCGCCAGAGCTGGACATTGACGTGCTTGGGAAGAATCGCGTTCAGAATCGCGAGTTGATTGGGCTCGAAAATAATCTCGGTGCCGGCATTAACAGGTTCATGATCCGGCACAATAGGCAGCAACTGCTCAACGGTAACCTGCTGCTGGATGACAGATTTGAACTCGTTATAGACCACGTACACGCGGTCCATGGTGCTGTTCAAGTATTGCGCCGTAATAGTCTCGCCGAGTTCAACGGCGTGATTGAAGTCAAGATGATTGAAGAAACCCGACATGCGGCCCGTGACATCGGCTCCCCGGCGCGCGAAGAACTCCGTACCTTTCTTGCCGACAGTAACGAGATGCACATGATGCTGTGCATTCTCGCGCATAATCTGCTGCGCCTTTTTCAGGATATTGACATTGAAGCTTCCGGCAAGTCCGCGGTCTCCCGTCACCACTACGATGCCGACATGATCCACTTCACGGACTTCCAGAAGCGGGTGTGCCGACCGCTCGACGTGTGCAGAAAGATCTCGTATGGCCTCGCGAAGCGTCAATGAATAAGGCCGCGCATTCATCATACTTTCCTGCGCACGCCGCAGTTTAGCGGCGGCGACCATTTTCATGACGCGCGTGACCTGCTGCGTTGACTTGACGCTGGAAATGCGCCGTTTAATGGTTTTTAGACCGGCCATATATCAGAAGATAAGAAATTGGAAATTCAAAATGGGAAACGAATCAGATTCCGGCAATACGAGTTTGTCCTTGTTCGGTTTTCAATCGTTTGACGCAATATACCCAGAACAGAATCAGGCCAAAACATTGGCTTCCGCTGACGATTTTGCCCACGTCAGAATCGGAGTAGAATCGCGTCAGCTTCATAGTAAAGAAGAAAGCGGCCGCGATTAACAGGATACTCTGAGTGTCAACTCTTCCGCGCCGCCACTCTGAATACAGCAAGGCACCAAGGGCGGGCAAAACGAACAGGAAGTAGTGTTCCCAAGTCACCGGCAGCGAAAGCAGCAGGCCGGAAATCATCAGGCCGTTTTCCAGCGAAAAAGGCAACTCCGAGTTTCTATGAACCCAAAGCAGAAGCACAGTTCCACCGAGAAAGACGAGAATAAAAAGAGCCCGGACAAATTGAATGAGCGGAGAGGGATCGAAGTTCTGTCCCAAGAGACTTTTGCCGAGCACCGCTCTGGTAAACCAGCCTGCCGGCGACTGATTACCGAAGTACGTATAGACCACGCTGCCAAACTCCCTCACGGCATCCCACCATCTGAGGTGAATGTCCCAACCCATGAGAGTTATGGAAAGAATGTAGATCGCAGCTACGGTCCCGGCAATACCCAGAACGAATCGCCATTGCCTCTTGACGAGCGGGAGAAGCACCCAGCCTGCCGGAAAGATCTTAACCGCCATCACAACGCCAATTAATACCGTCGCCGCTTTACGGGCGGATTTCAAACGAAGAAGGCCTTCCCAAAAAAGCACTGCGAGCAGAGGTACGATTTGCGCCAGCTTGGTCGCTCGCGCCATCGGATAGCACAGCAGTACGAGCGAGAATGCCCACAGAAAACCACGCCACGAGAATGCCGTCCCCACAGCACGAACGATTTGCGACGCAAAGACAAAGAGCAGAATTACATTTATGGCGAACAGTGAATTCCGCCAGACATAAACGTGGACATCTGACACAGGCGACAGCACACCGGCAAGGAACGGCGGATAGAAGTAGGCATTCTCATCACCCCACGCTCCGAGTCGGTCCGCTTGAGGGCGATACCAATCCTCAATCCAACGTTCATATCCGTCGTAATCGGTGTACATTCTCTCAGGTTGACCAGAATGCCACGCATAGGATGCAAGCTGAATGTGAAAGAGGTCGATATGCCAGAGATCAAACGAACTTCGCTGCCAGAGGAAGACGCCGACAGCGAGAATTACTGCGAGCAGCCAATCAGACGGGCGTTTCACGAGCGTGCCGCCCCCATGTGGAAACTACTTATTCCAAGTGGCTTTGAAGTCAGTAATCAGAGATTTCAGCTTGCCTGTGAGATCGTCATCAAGCGCCTTTTTCGTGCGGATGCCTTCGAGAATCTGTGCACCGACGGAGCGGACATACTTAATGTATTCAGCTTGAAAACGAGCAATATCGCGGTCCTCAACGTCATCGAGATAGCCTTGGCCGGCAGTCCAAAGAATGGCGACCTGCTCTTCTACGGGCCATGGTGAGTATTGACCTTGTTTGAGCACTTCGACGAGCTTGGCGCCACGAGTCAGCTGAGCTTTGGTTGCCTTGTCCAGGTCGGACGCGAACTGCGCGAATGCCGCCAGGGCGCGATACTGTGCGAGGTCGAGACGCAGCTTTCCTGCCACTTGACGCATCGCTTTAATCTGCGCATTACCACCCACACGTGAAACTGAAATACCGACGTTGATGGCGGGACGAATGCCGGAATAGAAGAGTTCCGATTCAAGGAAAATCTGACCGTCAGTGATTGAAATCACGTTGGTCGGAATGTAAGCGGACACGTCCCCCGCCTGGGTTTCAATGATGGGGAGTGCGGTCAACGAACCTCCGCCCAGCGCATCGCTAAGTTTAGCCGCGCGTTCAAGCAAACGGGAGTGGAGGTAGAACACGTCACCCGGATAGGCTTCACGACCCGGCGGACGGCGAAGCAGTAGCGACATCTGACGATATGCCCATGCGTGCTTGGTCAAGTCGTCATAGATACAGACAGCGTGCTTGCCATTGTCGCGGAAGTACTCGCCCATAGCGGCGCCAGCGTACGGCGCAAGGAATTGCAGCGGAGCCGGCTCAACAGCGGTGGATGACACGACGATGGTGTGTTCCATTGCGCCGTTGTCTTCCAGCGTCTTCACCACCTGGGCAATCGTGGAACCTTTCTGGCCGATAGCGACATAGATACAGATAACGCCCTGCCCCTTTTGATTGATGATAGTATCAATCGCAATGGCGGTTTTGCCGGTTTGGCGATCGCCGATGATGAGTTCGCGCTGACCACGTCCAATAGGAATCATGGCGTCAATTGCCTTGATTCCAGTTTGCAGCGGCTCTTTCACGGGCTGGCGGCTGACCACACCCGTCGCGATACGCTCGACAGGGTTATATATCCTGGCGTTAATCGGACCTTTTCCGTCAAGCGGCTGACCGAGGGGATTGACAACGCGTCCCACCAATTCAGGGCCGACCGGTACTTGAACGACCTTGCCGGTGCGTTTGACGATATCGCCTTCTTTCACCGTGGTATCAGACCCGAAGAGCACGCAACCGACGTTGTCCTCTTCGAGGTTCAAGGCCATTCCTTGAATATCGCCGGGGAATTCGACGAGTTCACCATACATGACCTTGTCAAGTCCATAGACGCGGGCGATACCGTCACCGACGTAGACGACTCGGCCTACTTCATCAACGGCAGACAGTGACTTGTAGTCTGCAATCTGCTCTTTGAGTATGGAAGTTATTTCTTCGGGTTTTAGTTTCGTGGACATGGGGCAGGGAAATTAGAAAATAGATTCGATAGTAGAAATCAGACAGCGGCTGCCATGCGTTTGCCGAGATCTTGAACTTTTCGCGCGAGCGAACCGTCGAGAATGTGATCGGGATATTGAACGACAATCCCGCCGATTAGCGCAGGATTCACATGATAGGTAACGACCGGTTTCTTACCGCTTTTGGCGGCGATACTCTGTGTGACACTTTGCTTCATTGCATCGGACAGCGGAACAGCGGTTGACACCGTGACTTCGACTTCACCTTGATGATCACGAAAGAGTTTGTGAAAACGGTCTGGAATGGACTCGAGGATTTCGAGTCTAGATTTTTCGAGCAGCAGATCGATAAACCGGCGAGTCATTTCGCAGAAACCCGCCTTGTCAGCGATGCTCATCAGGATGGCACGACGCTTGGCGTTGCCGAGACTTGGACTTGCGAGCAGCACAGGCAATTCACGGTTTTCCTTGTAGATTGCCGCAATTGCAGCAAGATCACGTTCGACATCGGCGGCGCACTCCGCTTTCAAGGAAGCTTGAAAGAGAGAACGAGCGTAGCGTAGGCCAAGCGCGCCTTCAAAACCTTTCAACGGTCCTCCTTCAATGCTTCCATAATGAGCTTTTCGTGCTCTTTGTCATCAATAACGCGTCCCAAGAGTCGGGATGTTGCCTTGGCAGTAAGTTCGGCGACATGTCGCGCCAGATCAGCTTTAGCGGACTCGGATTCGCGTTCGATATCGACACGAGCCTTTTCCAGCAGTTTTTGCCCCTGCTCTTTGGCAAGGACCTCCATCTCGGCCCGGTGCCTTTCAGCTTGATCCTGAGCCTTTTGAATAATCTCCGCGGCTTCCTTCTTGGCATTAGCCATGGCCTGCTGATAGTCGGCCAATAAGGCACCGGCTTTTTCACGTTCAGCCTTTGCTGTCTCGAGATCGTTGCGGATCGAGTTTTCGCGGTCCGTCAACCCTTTGATGATTGGCTTCCAGCCGAATTTGCCGACTATCCAAACAACGATCAAGAATGTAATGATCGTCCATAGAATAGAACCGGGTTCGATATTGAGGATATTTTGCAGGCCCATGAGTGCTTTAGTGCTACAGTTTCAGATTCCGCGGAAAAACTGCCGCGCATTTTCGCAGCGCAGCGAGTGCATTGTTCATACGGCAGCCGCAGCCGCGGCCGATCGACAATCTTACTTGGTCCAGATGAGGATGCAGATCAAGAAAGCAAAGAGGGCTGCACCTTCGACCAGTCCGGCCATGACGAGGGCGGCACCCTGAATTTTGCCGGCAGATTCCGGTTGACGTGCAATACCGTCCATGGCACCTTTACCGATAGAGCCGATGCCGATACCAGCACCGAGAGCAAAGAGTCCAGCGCCCAATCCGGCGCCGAGCAAAGCGAGTCCGTTTCCGAGTTCCATTTTCGAGTTTCTCCGAAAAGATTGCGTGAAAAAGATAAGAGAAATAGTGCGATTTCAGATTCCGGCAGCAGGGGACACACCGGACAGACGTGCGAACGTCAATGGGACGGGTGCATGGTCAGTCCCATGAACGTTGCCGTCAGCATGATGAAGATGTAGCTCTGAATCAGGGCCACGATTATTTCGAGCAGGAAAACGCCAACTGCCACAGCGATAGCAGGTGCGGCAAACATCAAGCTAACAATGAGTCCGAGCAGCACGGCGAGCACAGCGTGCCCGGCGAGCATATTTGCAAAGAGACGAATCGTCAGCGCAAAGGGGCGAATCAAGAAACTGACGATTTCGATAATGATCATCAGCGGCATCAGCCATCCGGGAACGCCGGGAGGCGCGAAGTGATGCAGAAATCCGCCGAGGCCGTTAACCCGTATTCCCATGCCGACCATCAAGCTAAGAGTGCATAGGGCCAGGCCGGCGGTAACGTTAACATTGCCAGTCGCGGAACTTCCCCAAGGAAGGAGACCGAGCAGATTTGAAAACAGAATGCCGGTAAACAGCGACATGAAGTAGGGCATGAAGAAATCCGTCTTCTCATGCAAATTCGGTTTTACAACTTCATTTCGGACAAATCCGATCAAGCCTTCCAGGGCATTGCGGAGCCCTGTCGGAACCTGAGTCTTTTGGCGCGCCGCAGACCAGACCAGTAACCCCATCAGTGAGAGGGCGATCAACCACCACAAGCGGTGCTTGGTAAGGGTGAATTTGAAGTTTCCGAATTCGAACGTGGGAAGGTGAATATCGAGACCGAACAGCTCCATGTGATCTGAATCAACAAGGTGGTGTTCAAGAATATGTACAAGCGTCGTTCCAAGTCCGTCTTCATGTCCATGCGTCTCAGCATTCGCGTGCTCTTGCTGCTGCCCAGCGGCAGCGACACGCGGTTTTTCCTTGGCCAGCGCAAGGCCGCAGACCGCAGCGATACCAATGACGATAAGTAACCGTGATAAGTTCATTTGGCGGATTTAGAAATCAAGAATTCGATGACAAGACTGATATAGAAAGCGAGAACGATACCGAGTACCAAAGCAATCTTACCGATTTCGGGCTTCTGCATCTGCCAGAAGAGGCCAAGACCGATAATTGTGAATCGCAAGGCGACGCCGATTCCCCACAGTTTGACGAAGTTTGTCATGCCGCGCCGGGCTTTGAACCAGGCAAGGACCAGGGCGGGGATGGAGGCAGCAGCTCCGATTGACATACCGATGAGGAACGAATTCATTCCCTTTGATCGGATTTGTCTGAGTTGTCAAGGTTGCGAATCAACAGGATCGTGCGATACAAAGCGGCCGCGAAGCCAACTACCGCGCCGACCGTCATCAGCAGCGGAAAGGTCTTCAATTTTGAATCAATCCACCAGCCGATAATTCCAAACAAAGCTGTTGCTGCGACAATTGTGAGGCCAATGGCCAGAGGGTCCTGGCGGGGCGGCTGAAAGCTTTCAAGCAACTCAGGACGCGGCAGAGACCGGGCGGTTGCGTGGAACAAGATCGGCTTCGGAATCAACTTCCGGAGACAGAGTGATCGTGGGAAGGGCAACAGGGACCTTACTGTCATCTGTTGCCGTATGACCTCGGACCTTCGCGCCTTCCTGAATCGAGAGCTTGCTCGCGGAGAGATCTCCCTCGAGTTCAGCAGAAGCTTCCAGATGAACCTTTTGCTTAGCGACGAGGGAACCCTTTACACGACCCGCGACGATAATGCTATCGGCCTTAATGTTCCCATCGACAAGTCCGGTCGTGCCGATGGTGACCATTTTGGCGCAGACCACGTCACCTTTGACGCGGCCATCAATTCGCAGTGAGCCTTGAGTTTTGAGTGTGCCGATAATCTCGGCATCCTTGGCGAGCAAAGTGGACATCTCTCCGGACGAGCTATCCGAAGATGTCAAGCGAGTCCATTTAGCCATGCGCCCGTCCTCCCTTTTGGGAATTGGCTGAAGATGAATCAGCGGCAGGCCGGCAACAATCAGCCAGCACTGCCCGCCAGGACGGACTCGGGATCAACCCTGACTCCGTCTTTCCAGATTTCGAAGTGAAGATGCGGCGCGGAACTGCGCCCGGAATTCCCGAGGAGCGCGATAGGTTGACCCTGAATTACGCGGTCTCCGGGCGCGACCAGCAACAATTGGTTGTGGCCGTAAAAGGTATTGTATCCTGACTTGTGAGCGATGACGATTAGATTGCCGTAAGGGTAGCTCCAGCCAGCAAACAGAACAAGACCATTAGCGCTCGCTTGAATCGTGGTACCTTCGCGCGCAGCTACATCGAGACCGTAGTGTCCGGGGTCATTGAGATCACGCCTAGCTTCGAAGGTACGGGTCACATAGCCGCGAACGGGGGGATGTGTAGGAATATCAGCAGGCAGAACGCTTTCTGAACTAATCTCGGCGGCACGTTCTCCGTAAACACCAAGGACAAGTTCATCTTCAGGCAACATTTCGTCCGAGGAAATCGGCTCCGTCCGGGACGGATTCAAGACATCGGGCGATGGCAAATTTCCGTCCGGCAATTGCAAACCCCGCCGAAGCTGCTGCTCAAACTGTTTGAGTTCAGCAAGCCGTTCCGCTATATCGCGAATCCGTTCGTTCGTGGATTCAAGCTCTTTGACTTTGGCCTGTAACGCGGTGTTATCTTGGACTTGCGAAGACAGAGACCAAGTCATATAGCTGAAGACCAAGAGCAAAGAAAGAGCAGCGATTCCAGCACCTGCAGCGATGTAGAACCAGAGACGCTTAACACGAAACTGGCGCATTTGAGCTTGATTTTCAGACAGGACTACGACCGTCCACTCTTTTTGGAGGTTTGGCATCCTTTAACCGTTCTGAAAACCTATCAGGAATTTCGGAATATACTGAATTAGACTCGGAGTGTCAAGTGAAAAAAACAACTATCTGCTTTCTAAAATATTGATAGTATTAAATTTCCGGCTCAAGCTGACGACTTTTAGCAGCTTCAAAGAGGAGCACAGCCGCCGCGGAAGAGACATTAAGGCTGTCAATTTGGCGGTAGAGTGGGATTTTGACAACGAGGTCGGAACGCTTGAGTAAGATGTTTGAAACACCGTTTCCCTCTGCACCGAGAACAAGGACAGTAGGTCTATCCCAATCGATTTCGGTGTAGAGTCTTGCCTGAGCGTCGTGCGCCGCGGCGACTACCCACCAACCTCCTTCTTTGAGTGTGCGCACGGTTTGGTCCAAATTCGTGACCTGATACATGTCAATCAAGGCAGCACATCCCGCGGAGGTTTTGAAGACGACTTCGGTAAGCGGCGATTGACGGCGCTTCCGGAAGACCACGGCATCGACTCCGGCCGCGTAGGCGGACCTCAGAATTGCGCCGAAGTTCCGGGGGTCTTCGATGCCATCGAGGAGAAGGACGAGCGGCGCGGGCTTTCTGTCCACGATTTCCTCGAGGACTTCGAAGTCACCGTGAATCTCCGGCAATTCAATGCGCGCACGGACACCTTGAGTCGGCACCTCGGCTTCAACGTCGGGTATACTCGACTCGCGCACGGGGACGCGCAGCTTAGCACCGAGCTCACGAATGCGGTCAATGGTTTCGCCGTGCGCTCGGGGCGCAATTGCGAGGTCGCAAACCAGACCGCGGCGGAGTGCTTCGAGCACGGGGTTGCGACCGTAAATAGTCAACGCGTGTTCAGAAATGGGGCGATTACCGTAAGGGGAACGGTCTCGGTCATAGCTTGGTCGGCGAGGCAAGGAAAGGTGCCTTTGATTAAAGAATGAGTCTTACCGGTCAACGATTTCAAGCAGTCGATTCAAATCATCAATGCTGTAGTACGTAATTTCAATTGTACCGCCGCGGCCTTTCGGCTTGATCTTGACACGAGTTGACAATTGCCTGCTCAGGGTATGCTCAACTTGCTGCAGCGCCTTAGTCTCGCGGGACTCGGCGACAGTAGACTTGCCCGGACTTGGCTTGGATGACTTCGGCTTGCGAGTCAACGCTTCCGCCGTGCGAACAGTCAGCTTTCCGTCCACGAGAAACCGTTCGAAGAGTTCGAGCTGTTCACCTTCATCCACGACAGACAACAGCGCCCGCGCGTGTCCCATGGTAAGTTTTCCTTCGGTGAGCGCACCCTGAATACGCTGCGGCAGTTTCAGTAATCTGACGAGGTTTGCCACATGGGCACGGCTCATTCCCATTTTCTCGGCAACAACTTCCTGAGTAAGCATGTATTGCTGCTGCAAGCGAACGATGGCCTGGGCGAGCTCAATTGGAGTCAGGTCTTCGCGGTGGACGTTTTCAAGAATTGCCAATTCGAGCATCTCTTCGGAGCTCTCGACAATTCTAATCTGCGCGGGGATGGTTTTCAGGCCCGCGGCACGGGTGGCACGCAACCGACGCTCACCGAGGATCAATTGGTAACGGGCACCAGCCGGTCTGACAACGACTGGCTGAAGCAGACCTTGTTTTAGAATCGAGTTTTTGAGCTCATCAATCCCTTCGTCCCTGAAAACCTGTCGAGGCTGGAAAGGATTCGGGTCAATCATGTCAACCGCAATCTGCATGACCTCTTGTGTCACAGCAGACGTCGGATTAACATCGTCCTCGGTGATGAGCGCCCGTAATCCCTTTCCAAGCGCCTTGTGTGATTTCATGCGACGGCCTCTCTCGGCGGAAGTTGCTGATGACTTAGAAATTCGACGGTGAATTCGCGGTAGTTTTGTGCGCCGCGGCTCAGCGGATCATAGGTATAAACGGTTTGACCAAAGCTGGGTGCTTCAGACAAACGGACATTGCGCAGAATCATCGTTTTATACACGCGCTTCTCGAAGACACCGGTGATCTCATCTGCAACTTGCTTGGTCAGGTTCAGCCGGCCGTCATACATTGTAAGCAGGATTCCCTCAATTTCCAAGGAAGTGTTCAAGTGCCTCTTGACCAGATTAACCGACTTCATAAGCTGTGCCAATCCTTCGAGCGCATAGTATTCGCACTGCATCGGGACAAGAATAGTGTTCGCGGCCGCCATGGCGTTGAGCGTCAGCAGTCCGAGCGACGGAGGGGTGTCAAGCACGATGAACTGGAATTGCCCAAAGACGGAGTCCAGCGCTTCGGCGAGAATTCGTTCGCGAGCGAGTTTAGAAACGAGTTCGATTTCGGCACCGTGCAGACGAGTATCCGCAGGGAGCAATGAGAGTCCTGCAACATTCGTTGGGCGCACAGCCTCAACCGCAGGCATCTCGTTAATGAGTACATCGTACACACCGTTCTGACTTTCCGCAGGGGTAACGCCGAGTCCCGCCGTAGCATTTCCCTGCGGGTCAAGATCCACGAGCAGAGTCGGATAGCCTTCGAGTGCCATTCCGGCGGCAAGATGGACGGCGGTCGTGGTTTTTCCCACTCCACCTTTTTGGTTTGCGATAGCGATAGTCTTGGTAGGCATATTACTCCCCAATTAGTAGAAGATCAGATCGAACGATTGGCGACGACGACACAGAACTTTCGTGAGACATCAGCCTCCAGCAAGTAAACCAAGCTTGGGCAGGTGGGTTTCGCGAAACTTTTCCCGAAGAAGCGGAAATTCAGTAAGCTCAGGATCTTTTTGCACCATTGCAAAGGCTCGTTCGCGCGCGAAATTGAGCAATACTTCGTCGCGCTCGGGAATGTAATGTCGATGTTCGGCTTCACCGGATTGCCGAGTGCCAAACAGTTCACCGGCTCCTCGAAGTTTGAAGTCAAGTTCAGCGATTTCAAAACCGTTGTTAGTAGTTTGAATTGCATTGAGTCTGGCTTTAGCTTCTTCCGTAAGTTTCGGGCCGGGAAGGAGGATGAACACAGACTTTTGACCTTTACGACCAATTCGGCCGCGAAGTTGATGGAGAGCCGCCAGACCGAGTCGTTCAGGGTTTTCTACTACCATTACTGAAGCATCCGGAACATCAACCCCGACTTCGACGACAGGCGTAGCGACCATGATAGGAGTCTCTCCGTCTCGAAATGCCTTTACAGCCGATTCCTTTTCATCAGAGCTCATTCTTCCGTGCAACAATCCGACCTTGACAGACTTCAAAACTCCGGATGCGACTCGCTTGTGATAGTCGATTGCCGCCTCGACCTGAATATTTTCCGATTCCTCGACCAAAGGACAAATAATAAATACGCGCTGATTCTGCTCCGCCTGATCAATCAGATACTTATAAACTCTGTCGCGGTCGGGCCCGTACCGGACCACAGTTGTAACATCACGGGGTCCCCCGGGGAGTTCGTGCAGCGTTGAAACGTCAAGATCCCCGAGTTCGGAGAGCCTCAGCGTGCGCGGGATCGGAGTAGCCGTCATGATCAGGAGATTAGGTCTCTTGCCTTTGCTTGACAGCTGTGCACGCTGCTCAACACCGAACCGGTGCTGTTCATCAATGACCAACAAACCGAGCCTGGGAAACGATAGCTTTTCATTGAGCAGCGCGTGCGTACCGACAAGAATATCCACGGCACCGGCTGCAACAGAGGAGAAGATTTCGCGTTTCTGAGCTGCGCTAATTTTGCCGCGCAATACCCGAACATTAAGGCCGGCGGCTTGAGCAGGCGGCGCAATCGTGCGCGCGTGCTGCAGCGCAAGGATTTCGGTGGGCGCCATGAAAGCCGTCTGGAATCCGGCATCCGCGGCCATTGCGGCAGCGAGTAACGCAACGGTCGTTTTTCCGGCACCAACTTCCCCATGCAGCAGTCTCTGCATAGGCATGGGACTAGCCAAGTCCTGTCGGATTTCGGAGAGTACTTCCTTTTGTCCGTTTGTCAAAGGAAACGGCAGTGCATCCAGGACCTTGCGTGTCAGGGGGCCGATATTCTCAAACGGACCGACACCGGGAAGAACTTTGTTGTAGTATTTCCGAAGCGCAAAGAGAAGTTGGTGAAAGAGAAAGTCTTCAAATCGAATGCGGCGCCATGCTTGTGCAATCTGCTCAGGCGAGTCAGGAAAGTGCACTTGAACGAGCGCATCCGGGAGCGGGAGCGCATTAGCCGCAGCGATGTCCTCAGTCGGAAGGTACTCCACCAATGCGTGCTTGACAAGTGCAAGTGCTTCCTGCTGAATGCGCCGCAGGTTTCGTGATTCCAGTCCAACTTTTCGAAGTTCCAGCGTGACTGGATACAGTGAGACGATTTTGCCGGTGCTGAACATGCGACTTTCATCACCATCTTCACCCAACCTGTCAACGGCGGGATGATAGAAAACGTTCTGTCCTTCGTCGGCAAGCTTGCCGCTGACAGCGACCAATTCACCCTCGACTAGCTGTTTCTGCCAATACTGCGCGCCTTGAAACCAGACACACTTCAGGGTACCGGAGAGATCATTCACGAGCGCGGTCAGCATTATTTTCCCGCTTCTCGTGCGCCGCGTGTCCGACGAAATGACTTTCCCTACAATGGTAACTTCGTATTCCGTCGGAACCAAATCGCGTATACTTAGCTGCCTTGACCTGTCAAGATATCGACGTGGATAGTAACGAATCAGGTCATTCAGCGTGAGAATGCCAATCTTCTCAAGAGCCTTAGTGCGGAATTCTCCGACTTGTCGAAGAGCCGAAACGGGTTGCTTCAAGAGATCGGACACAACGAATTCTAACGATTTCTAATCGTGTACGTGAGTACCACTTCCTTGTCCGGCGGGGCGACGGCATCAAACTCAAACTTGCTCGCGCTGACCTTGCGCACCGGAAGACTTGACTTCGTTATCTCCCAATCACCCCATGAATAGTCAACAACTACGATGGTTACAGTATCAGATTTTTTGTTTCTGAGTTTCACTTCGATATCCTGCTCGTAGACCGTATTCGAGATTTGACGGTAGTCCTTTTGAACTCTTTCAACAGCGATGTCGAAGGCGTTACCAATGGTAACCCTCACTTTCTCATCGCGCGGCGTGTGGTCCAGGTGATCCTCACCGATAAATTCCTGCGAGCCGTCGGTATCCCTTTGGAACACTCGGACCCGGCCCGCTGGCAAAGGGATGCCAAGGTCATTCTCTGTCGAGTTCAAGAACTCGAGGGAGACGGAGACTTTGCCGTTATTGCGGTTATTATCAAACTCGTAGATTCGTTTGGTCTGTACATCGGCGTTTGGAAAGAGACTGACTTGCTTTGTTTGATTGTCAAGCAAGTCGGTGGATCGTTCGAGCGTATACAGATGGTACTCAAAGAAGGACTTTTCGCTGAATTGGCGTCCGCCGTCCCTTGCCATGACCTCAGCGCGCATGAAATCATTATACTTAGGCATGGGCTGCTGAGCGCGATGAACCTCACCGGCAATCAATTTCAACTTGGCATCTTCATAAGACGCACCCGACATGTTATTCAGCGTTACCCAAGCTGAGAGCTCTGCACGATTGCTTTCGTCGATAACAGCGACATAGTCCGCATTCCAACTCATTCCACCGGTAAGATAGGAGACCTCGGCCTCCTGATTACCGCCGTTGGGAGCGTTTACCAACCAGCGCAAAGTCGGACGAGTAATCAGGCCTTCCGGTAACTTGGGAAATCGAATCTCTTGAATCGATTCGGCCAGCAAAGAGCGGATGCTGCCGTCATTCGATTGCACAACAATCGTATTTGAGGACGCTGTCAGCAACTTACCTGAAACAACATCGCCGCCTTCTACAACAACTTCAATCACTTCATCAATGTATTTTGAAAGCAGCTTTTCCGGCGAGACGAGATCGAAGTCAAAGTTCTGCTCGAGAAGGGTTACGCCGCTCGCTTTAAAATGCACCGAGGACTGGTCGATTCTCGCAGCGACATCCTTGAAGAGCAATTCGCTTTGACCCTTTTGGAATCCCATTTCACGGACATCGCGAACCAGCGCAAGGTCCTGGTTGTAGACCGTAACAGACACGCCGGGTTTGGCAATTGCAGCAGAACTGAGCAGCAGAAGTGCGGCAAGCTGTGCAAAGAAGCGAATCATCTTAATCCTCTTGGTGGTTTCATGATAGAACGCCGGACTCAAAGCAGCGATACTACAGTGCCGCTTCGAGTTCTTCAATGAAGTTGCGGATTTTTTTGTGGGCAGCTTCCAGTTCGGAGAGTTTCTCGCGTTCGGCATCAACAACATCCTGCTTCGCGCGCTCAACAAAATTGGGATTGGACAATTTGGCACGTGTTCCGTCGATAATTTTGAGCAGTCTATCGTCCTCTTTTTTGAGACGTGCGCGTTCCGCATTGACATCAATCAATCCGTGCAGCGGGACATACACTTCGATGCCTTGAACGACCGCCGAAGCAGAGCCTTTCGGACGATTCGCGTTCATTTCAAACTCGGAAAGTCCAGCCAGGCGGATAACATAGTCCGCGAGAGACTCCCATTCCTTGCCCAACCTGCCGTGATCGATTCTAATGCCGGCAGGAATTCGCGAAGCGGGCTGAATCCGCAGTTCACCGCGGATGTTTCGAATTGCGTTTACGACATCCTGAAGCTTACTGAACTGCGATTCCACATTACTGTCGACAAGGCTCGCCTGATATGGGGGGTAATTGGCCATCATTACACTTTGATAGCGATGGTTCGCAGGCCAGGTTGATTGGGATAGTTTTCTCAAAGTCTGATAAACTTCTTCCGTGACGAACGGCATGACGGGATGGAGCAGTCTGACAATACCATGCAGAATACCGAGTGCATGCTTCAGTGCGTCCTTGCGTTCAACAGGAGAACCTTGCAGCCTGACTTTGATGAGTTCCAGATACCAATCACAGAAATCGTTCCAAACGAAGGAGTATATTCGGCGTGCCGCATCGGCGAATCTGAATTCTGTCAATGCTCGATCAACATCCTTGACACAGGTGAACAGTGCAGACGTTATCCACTGGTCTATCAGGTTTTCAGGCGAACTTGGCAGTATTTCGACAGGATCAAAGGCAAAGGTCTCTTCCTGTTCGGGCACGTTCATCAACAGAAAGCGTGTCGCATTCCACAGTTTGTTGGCAAAGTTTCTGCCATGCTCGCACATCTCACTCCCGAAGCGAATGTCGCCGCCGCGGGGAGTTTGCGAAATGATAGTGAACCGAAGCGCGTCCGCACCGTAAGTATCAATAACGTCAATCGGGTCCGGAGAGTTGCCGAGTGACTTGGACATCTTTCTTCCCTGCATGTCACGCACAAGGCCGGTGAAATAGACATCGGTAAACGGTGCAACACCGAACACCTCTTCGGAAGCGATAATCATGCGCGCAACCCAAAGGAAGATAATGTCCGGCGCGGTTATCAGCGTCGTACTCGGGAAGAAGTGAGCAAGGTCATCCGTTTGCTCCGGCCAACCGAGGGTTGAGAATGGCCACAGCCACGACGAGAACCATGTATCAACGACATCCGGGTCCTGCACGAGAGTCAGACCTGCGTACCTGGGGTCAGACGAAGGGTCATCGAGCGAGCAGATAATCTCTCCGGTCTCCTGCACGGTCCAGAGCGGGATGCGATGTCCCCACCAGATTTGACGTGAGATACACCAGTCGCGGACATTTTCCAGCCAATGGAAGTAAGTTTTCTCCCAATGCTCCGGATGGAATCTAACGCGTCCCTCTCGAACGGCAGCGATAGCGGGCTGGGCGAGCTCTTGCATACGGACGAACCATTGCTCAGAGAGCAACGGTTCAATGACGGTACCTGTGCGCTCGTTGTGGCCGACGGAAGTCGTGTATGGCTCAATCTTCTCCAAACAACCGATTTCATCCAGAGCCGCAACGACTCTCCTGCGCGCCTCTTTCCGATCAAGTCCTTTGAACTGCTCGGGCACAAGGTTGGTCAATTTGCCGTCCGGTCCGATAACTATCAGGAATTCCAGCCCGTGACGATTGCCGATTTCGAAGTCATTGGGGTCATGGGCCGGAGTAACTTTCACACAACCGGTCCCAAACTCTTTGTCCACATAATCGTCCGGGACAATGGGAATCAAGCGATTGGTAAGCGGCAGTTTGACGAACTTGCCGTGTAAATGCCGATAGCGCTCGTCGCCGGGGTGAACAGCGACAGCAGTATCACCAAGCATTGTTTCGGGTCGGGTCGTCGCAACGATGAGATGTCCACTACCGTCACTCAGGGGGTACCGAAAGTGCCAGAGGCTTGACGCAACATTGCGGTATTCGACCTGTTCATCCGACAACGCGGTTTGTTTGTCGGGATCCCAGTTTACGATGCGCTTACCGCGATAGATCAAGCCTTTATTGTAGAGACGCACAAAGATTTCGGCGACCGCACGTGACAGGTCGTGGTCCATCGTGAATCTCGTTCTCGACCAGTCACAGCTTGCTCCGATGCGTCGCAATTGCTGCAGAATGATTCCGCCGTAGTTTTCACGCCAGTCCCAGATTCGTTGTACAAGTTTTTCCCTGCCGAGATCGTGTCTCGTCAATCCTTCTTTGGCAAGTTGATCTTCGACTTTGATTTGCGTTGCGATACCGGCATGGTCGGTTCCCGGCAGCCAGAGCACATCATCGCCGTTCATCCTGCGCCAGCGAATCAGAAGGTCCTGCAGCGAGTTATTCAGAACATGGCCGAGCGTGAGCATTCCGGTCACATTCGGGGGCGGCATCATAATGACGTACGGTTTGTGCCCCTTGCGAATTTGTGCGCGAAAGTAGCCGTGTTGTTCCCAGGATTCATAAAGCCGGGTTTCCACGGCAGAGGGAGAATACGCTTTATCAAGTTCAATTCGAGGCATAGCCGGAAGTCATAAATTCGAGGTTTAGTAGCGAGAATAGTATGCGGGTCGTTTGGGACGGACACCGGCGAAAAATGCGAGGACAACGCCTGCGACAAATCCGCCGATATGCGCCAACCACGCCACTCCGCCGCCTTCCCTGTTCATCTCATTGAAGAAACCGGAAAGCTGCATGAAGAACCAAACACCGAGCATAAGAATCGCCGGTACTCGGATAAATCGAACGAAGAAGACGATCCACAGGAGAACAATTACATGCGCTCGCGGATAGGCAAGCATGTACGCTCCGAGAACAGCACTAATCGCACCCGAAGCCCCGACCATCGGAATCTCCGACGCAGGATCGAAAACGACATGTGACAGGGCGGCCACAAGTCCGCCAAGAACATAGAAGAATAGAAAACCGACGTGACCGAGTCTGTCTTCAATGTTGTTGCCGAAAATCCAAAGATAAAGCATGTTTCCGCCGAGGTGCATCAGCCCGCCGTGCATGAACATCGACGTAAACAATGTCAGCCACGCGACTGGAATTGCCGGAAGGAGATCCCATCCGGAAACAATTTCATTTGGAATGGCACCCCAAGCAAAGACAAACTGCTGCTGAGCTTCCGGAGTTTGCAGCATTTGCAGGACAAAGACGACGACGTTGGCGACGATAAGTGCAACTGTAATAAAAGGTGTCGAGTGAGTCGGATTTTCGTCACGTATCGGAATCACGGGATATTCACTTCCACGTCCCAGGACTTGCTCATGCCTGCCCTGTTAGCTGCTTCAAATTGTACGCGGTGGGTACCCCGCCCAAGCGACGATTGTGTCCAAATCAGGCCACCGTCTTCTTCGTACTCAAATTCCGGAATCGCTGTTTGACCGTTGACGCGGCATTTTACGCTGCCGTCATCGATGGAAGACTCCTCATCAACAAGCGTAAATGTCAGTTTGCCGCTTTTCCCTGAAACAACAAGTTTCGGCGGAGTAGCGTCCACGGCGACACCGTAGGTGCCACCACGCAAAACATAGCACGAAATCGTTTCATCAGCCCCCCCGGGAATCCGCCAGAGTGGAATCCTGCCGGTGGTTCCTGATCTTTTGAAGAAATATTTTCCCTGTTCAAACGGCTGGTTTGCGGTAAGGACCAGCTTTGCAGGAAAAGCAAAATCGTCATTGTTAATGAGAATCTCCTGCCCTTGAGGAGAAAGTTCAGCCCAACTCAAGGAGACGTCGTCACCCGTCAGTACGAACTCCGGGGTCTCAACAGAATCACGCGCGCGCAAGTTTCTTCGCTCGCTGCCTGCTTCAAGAGCTATTCTGACTGAAGATGTGTTTCCGTTGCGGTCTTCCACTTCAATTCTGACAACGCCAATAAAATCCTCAATCCATCCGAGGGGCAAATCCATTTCAGATTCAGCGTCCTTTTCCGGCCAATCAAAGAGTCTCCGGACATCACGGTCATTCGTTCTGAATTCGCGATACACGAGCTTCTCGTAAATATTCGCCGGACAGAGCAGGTCGATTCGACTTGGCAAGTCTTCGTACACTTGCCGTTCATTGACATAAACTCGAATTGCGGCAGGAACAGCGTTCCTACCCCATGGTCCGGGGTCGTAACAACGAATCAGAAATGCAACCGGTTCGCTCGACTTAACTCGAGGCGAAGCGCTTAGCACAAGATCACGGCCAGATGAGAGCGGAATATCGTCAGAGTACTCTACCCAACTTATCGCAGCGATCACGGGCTTGTCATTGTCTTGTGGTCTGTAGAAACTCAGCGGATCGAGCTGCACGGCACCGTGTCGAATCTCGAAATGCAAATGGGCAGGACCTCTGCCACTCGATCCCGTGTAGCAAAGAACTTCGCCGGCGCTGTAGCGCGGTGCGGTCAGGCTGTCTGAGAAAACAAAGTCGACCCGATAGGTTCCGCGGACAAGCTGTGAGTCTCTCACCAACTCCTGCAATTCGGGCTCATAACGGCTCAGATGGCCGAACACCGCAGTGTTCCCATCGGAGAGTCTGAAATAGAGAGTTCTGCCATAGCCGGCAGGATTAGTTCCGATGCGTTCGACCCAGCCGTCCGTCGGCGCGACAACCTTGAGTGGAGTTCGCGCTCTTAGGTCCACTCCGCCGTGAAAGTGGTCCAACCTGCTGTCCGCATGCCCGCCGGTCAAGGTACGGGAATCAGGCAAAGGCCAGAGATATTCCGCAGCCCAGCTGCACGCAGAGGAAAGCAGTAGTAGGACTAGTACTCTCGCCACCGCAATGCCGCACTAAACAACAATCCAACCATGGCAAGTGTCACGAGCATTGAACTACCGCCATAACTGACCAGCGGCAGCGGCAGACCTGTAACAGGCAGGAGGCCTACCGTCATGAGCAAGTTTGTCAGTGCCTGAAAGATTATCGCGCCCACAACTCCTATGGCAACAAGTGAATGAAACTGCGAATGGCACTTGGAGGCGATAGCAATCCCTCGATAATAGACAACAAAGAACGCAAGAACGACGATAAGCGCGCCGATAAAGCCCCACTCTTCAGCGAATGCCGAAAAAATGAAGTCGTTGTGACCTTCGGGAAGAAATTGAAGCTGAGTCTGCGTGCCGTGCAGAAATCCCTTACCTAACACCCCTCCCGAACCAACCGCGATTTTCGACTGAATGAGTTGATAAGCCGCTCCAAGCGGATCAGATTCGGGATCGAGAAATGTCGTGATTCTCCGCTGTTGGTGCGGTTCGAGCCTGCTCCAAAGTTTCGGTGTAAGAGTACCAAAGAACAGATACAGTCCTGTCAGAGCCGCAACCCATGGCAACTTGCGAATTGTCAAAAACGAGATAATCATCAATACAGCCAGCATAACGATATGAAGCGGCATGCTCCATACGGTCAGCACAGCGACAACGGGCACCGCCATCAGCAGGATGTACTGCGGAGCCAGGCCAGCCCATGCCGCAAGGACAAAGAGCATAACCGGGTAGATAAGTGCGGTTCCGAGATCGGGCTGAACAAGAATCAATGCCATCGGAACCACCGTCATCGCACACGCAGCGGCAAACAGCCAGAGCTTGTCCAGATCCTTCTGATTTTCGGCAAACAGACGCGCGAGCGCAAGCAAGGTCGCAACTTTTGCAAATTCCGATGGTTGAATCTGCACGGCGCCAAACTCGAACCAACTTGTCGCTCCCTTGTGTGTGGCGCCAATTGCCAGCACGAGCATGAGGCTGATGACCGATACTCCATAGAAGATATAGGCCAACATCTCGAAGAACCGGAGTGGAAGCGAAAGTATCGTTAGTGCGATGGCTGATCCGATTCCTATCCAAAAGAGCTGCCGTTGAAAATGGTAGAGACCAGAACCTTCGGCATGGCTGGTTGAGAAATTGGACAGAAGTCCGACTCCGAGCAAAACGAGGATCGCCAAGACGAGCCAAAGATCGGCAAGCTTGTTACGGGCGATCATTCCTGTTCCTCAACATTTACAGCAACGGGCTCAGTCTGTCGAACATTCTTCTTTTGCGGTGGGGAATCTTCAGACTCCGTCTTCTTTTCAAACAAGGCAGGATACAATTCCCTTTTTATCAAGTAACGCAGCACATCTCCGGCAACGGGAGCGGCGGCACCAGAGCCGCTCTTGCCGAACTCGACAAGGGCGCAACAGGCATACATGGGATTTTCTATTGGACCATAGCATATGAACCAGCCGTGGTCATCGCCGTGCGAGTTTTGAGCGGTTCCAGTTTTTCCGGCGATTCTGCTGCTGTCATCCTGTTGTCTCCGCGCGGTACCGGACGGGCCCCAGACAACCTCCGTCATACCTCGTTGCGCAAAATCCATGATATGCGGCGGAACGTCGGAAATCGGCCGCTCCTCTGGCTGGGCACGCTTCTCGAGGACTCTGGTAGAAGGATCGAAAATTCCTTCAACTAGATAGGGCTGCTTCCATACACCATCGGCCGCAATTGCTGCCGTAAATGCGCAGAGTTGAAGCGGTGTGGCCAGCATCTCCCCTTGCCCAATGGAGACTGAAACCAGAAAACCCGTTGACCAACCGTTCGGGCCATATCGCTTGTCATACCACTCCCTTGAAGGGACGAGACCTGCGGCTTCGCTGGTTTGGTCAATGCCAGTGGGCGAACCAAGGTGAAATCTCGTGAACGCACGGTTGATACCGTCCACGCCCAGCAGCAGTCCAAGTTTGTAGTAGAAGACATCGCAACTCTGTGCAATGGATTGAACGCAATCCACATAGCCATGACCACCTTTTTTCCAGCACTTGAAGGTCCGGTTGCCGTACGTGAAACTACCCGGACAAGAGACACCCCATGAAGGAGTAATCACACCACTGTTCAAACCTTCAACCAGCATTGCGGGTTTGATCGTGGAACCCGGTGGATACATCGTCTGAACAGCGCGATTGAGCATAGGTTTGTCCGGGTCACCGAGAAGCATCCGCCAATCATTCGCGGAAACCGAGCCTGCAAAAATGTCCGGGTCGTATGTCGGCGCACTGGCAAGCACGACGACACCTCCGGTTCGCACGTCCATGGCAACGACTGCACCGATCTTGTCAACTAGCAAGGACTCCGCAAGAAGTTGTGCGTCACGGTCAAGGGTTGTCCAGAGTTCTTTGCCGGGAATAGGATCAATTCTTCCTAATTCGGCGCCGGTTTCGACCTCTTGCCCGTGAACATCGACGACAGAAAGCCGGTTACCCTTAACTCCGCGAAGTTCCTTGTCGTATAATCTCTCTAAGCCGCGTTTTCCGACGAGATCACCTGATTGAAGACCAGGATACTTTGTGAGTTCGTCATCGGAGATTTCCGCGACGTATCCAATAGCATGCGGTGCGATTCCTCCGGGATAGAATCGCTTCGGCTCGATTTCGAGGTATGAACCGGGAATCTCGTTGCGGATTTCCTCGAATCGTGCCAGCAATGGATAAGGTAGGTCACGCCTCAGCCGTTGGGGACGAAATGACGATCGAAAAGGCTGCAGCTGCTTTTCTCGAATTTCGGCTGGATCACCAGCCAATGCGAAGCCGATTCTCTCGACGGCCAAACTATCCTTATAGAGGTCGCGGGGAATTCCGTAGCATGTATAGGACGGGCGATTGCTGACGAGCAACGCACCGCGGCGATCTCGAATGACACCACGCGGAGCAAGCATTTCGACAAACCGAATGCGGTTGTCTTCGGACTTTGCGCGATATTCCGGGCCTTCAACGACTTGCAGCTGAACCAACCTGTAGATGAGCAGGCTAAACGCAACGATTCCCACAATGAGAAAGCTTGCGTCACGGAGCATTTCATTGCGTTGAGTCATCTTGACGAGCTATCACGCTTGTGCAAAGGAGATAAGAACCAGAGCACCGCGAGACCGGTAGTCCACAGCGCGGATGGTATGCCGCTCCACAGCAAAACATTGAGGAACGGGAGTTCATTTGCGCGCGCGAGCAGAAGCATTCTCAATACTTCCAACAGAAATCCGAAGCCGAAAACGAGCACAGTCCACGGCCACCAAAGTCGAAAAGGCGCATCACCTGCAATTCTGGCGGAGAAGAATCCTGCAACAGAGAACGCAAAAGCTGACATTCCGATAGGCAGTGCCCCGAGCGCGTCAATGGCAAGTCCCACGAGAAAACCTGTCACGCAACCCCAAATAGGTCCAAGCTTCAGTCCGGAGTGGACAACGAACGGCAAAAGAAATGACGGGCGCGCATGACCGACAGTGAGCAAGGGTCCGATGCCTGCTTGCAGGACAAGCAGACTTAAGGCTGTGACGAGTGTCTTTGGACTCAATGCTCGCCTCCGATCTGAGGATCGTCCTGTCCCGCATATGGATCTGGCCATCCCGCATCAAGGACAACGAACACATCCTCCACAGTCCGGAAGTCGACAAACGGCTGGACAAGCCAACTTTCGCCGTAAATAGAAATCACTGATGGCGCGGCTGTCACAACACCAACACGGAGTCCTTTGGGAAAGACCGAACCGGCGCCCGAAGTCAGGACGAGATCGCCGTTTTTGATATCCACTCCTTGAGGGAGTCCGGTTAACGAATAGCGGTCCGGTCCTGTCCACCTCAAGATACCTCTCATACGAGTTCTCTCCAGAACCACGGCGACACCGTAGCTATTCCCAACGAGGGTTTGCACGAGAGCGGTGTTATCCGTTACCTCGATGACTTTTCCGACGAGTCCTTGAGGTGTGACAACGGCGGCGTTAACCTGCACACCGTCAGTACGTCCCTTGTTTAATCGGTATTGACCTCCAAGAGCAGGACCGACTGCGCTGATAACTGATGCGGAAATCGTGGTAAGGTCGGTTCTTTCCCGCATACCCAGCAGCGCACGCAACCGCTCATTCTCAAGATAGGCGTCACGCAGCTGGTTGTTTTCCTTGCTCAGCTCAATGGCATGCTTCTGCAAGACGTCATAATCAGACCAAATTGAGAACAGGCGGCGAACAAAACGCAGAGGTGAAGCCGCATAGCCGACAACATCGGTTGCCGTTTCTTTCAGCGCAGTCGCGCCAGGCTTTGGGCTTGTTAGAAGCAGGACGAGCGATAGCCCGGCACAGGTAAAGAAAATGATCCATTCTAGGGTGCCGCTGGCCTGGCGGTTCCGGGAAGGCATTTCTAATTAATTCGGGAGAAGAACTCGGTGAAACGTTTCCATATCGTCCAGCACTTTGCCGGTGCCACGTACAACGCAGGTCAGCGGGTCTTCCGCGAGGAAGACAGGCAAAGACGTTTCTTCCCTGAGTCTGACATCAAGTCCGCGAATCAACGCACCGCCTCCGGTCATGATGATACCACGATCCCGGATATCCGCAGCTAACTCTGGCGGCGTCTTCTCCAGGGCGTTCTTTACGGCGTCCACAATTTGAGAAATTGGCTCTTCTATGGCGTCGCGTATTTCAATGGAGTTTATTTCAACCGCTTTCGGAACTCCCTCGACCAAGTCACGGCCTTTCGCAACGATCGATAATTCCTGTTCCAACTTGGCAGCGGATCCGATACGAGTTTTTATTTCTTCGGCTGTGCGTTCACCGATAAGGAGGTTGTAGTTTCGTCTCATGAACTGGATTATCGCCTCATCCAACTCATCGCCGCCGACACGAATGGAGGTGTCGGTAATAATGCCAGAAAGAGCAATTACCGCAATTTCAGTAGTACCGCCTCCGATATCAATGACCATGTTCCCAATCGGGTCCAAGACCGGAAGTCCGACACCAAGCGCAGCAGCCATTGGTTCAGCGATGAGAAACACCTCGCGGGCGCCGGCGTGCTCGGCGGAGTCTTTGATAATTCTCTTCTCCGATTTGGTGACACCGGAGGGCACGCAAACGATGACTCGCGGTCTAAGAAGTCGATTGGTTTGCGCCTTGCGAATCAGAGCGCGAATCATAATCTCTGCCACCTCGTCATCATCGATTACACCATCACGCATTGGTCGAATAACTTCAAGGTCACGATGAGTCTTGCCGAGCATTTCACGCGCTTCATTGCCGATGGCAATCACCTTACGGTCACTCTTGCGAATCGCAACCATGGATGGTTCGCGCACGAGAATTCCCTTGCCTTTTACAAAGACAAGAGTGTTGCGGGTGCCAAGATCGATGGCAATTTCGTTTGAAAAAAACCCCGAAAGGGAAAAGGACATGTTTTCCTCGAAAAATGGAAAGTAAGAGGTACTTAATCCTCGTCAGAAAGGACGACGCCAGTGGACAGATTCGGCGGATTGATGCCGCGCTTCTTTTCTTCCGCCCAAAGGTACTCCAGAATCATCGGCTGTTCTTCCGCGTCGACAGCGACATAAACGGAATAGTACGCCCCCCAAGTGCAAACGAGCTTTTGATTCTGTGCCGCCGCTATCGCTTCGGCGAGTGACGGAAGTTTACGTGTCATTCTGCCAATAACAGAGTATATCGCTCCGGACACGTCACGTTTCACGATATAGTTCTTTCCCATGTATCTCACTCGTGACGGAGGGCGTACATAAAGAGGGGCTTTAAGATTCTTGGGCCAATTGCTCATAAAGTGTCTTAATGTTTGAAATGTCTTCGGCCAGTAAATAGCATGGCAATATTGTGCTGGTTTGCGGACTCGATAACTTCTTCATCACGCACTGACCCACCGGGCTGGACAACGGCAGTCGCGCCGGCACTCGCAA
This sequence comes from bacterium, assembly GCA_013360195.1. Lineage (NCBI taxonomy): Bacteria > bacterium. The sequence goes on along the minus strand of JABWCQ010000001.1, from coordinate 193,411 downwards.
TCAAGTCCAGGCCATCACGAAACGGGAAGAATGCGTCGGAAGCGCACACGGAGCCATGCAAGGCTATGTCGGCGGCCTTCGCTTTCAGAATCGCGAATCGTGTGGAATCCACACGCGACATTTGCCCTGCTCCAATTCCCAGTGTACCCGTGGACGAAGCAAATACGATCGCATTGGAACGAACATGTTTCGACACAATCCAGCCCAGTTTTAGAGCTGCGAGTTCTTCGTCTGTTGGCGAGCGCCGTGTGACTACTTTGGCGTCCTGCCATTCAGGAAATCCAACGTCTCTGTCTTGAAGAAGATAACCTCCCCAAATCGCCCGCAGTTCGCGACCGGACTGACGTGAGTTGAGAGAATCCTGGTCAAAGGCAATGAGCCGAAGCGCCTTCTTTTTCGCCAGAACTTCGCGCGCACCCTCGCTAAAGGAAGGTGCGAGGATAATCTCAAGGAAGATGTCGGACAAAACTCGTGCAGCCGCCTCATCGAGTTCGCGATTAACGGCTACAATCCCGCCAAAGGCCGAGACCGGATCAGTCTTCAATGCCGTCGAGATCGATTCCACGAGTGAGTTTCCGACTCCAACACCACACGGCGTCACATGCTTTATTATGACACAAGCATAGTCTGAGAACTCGCTGAGCAGTGAAAGCGCGCCGTCCGCATCGAGCAGATTATTATAAGAAAGCTGCTTTCCAGAAATTTTATCGGCGGCAACAAGTCCGACAGACTCTGCATCGAACGGCGCGAGCAGATCGGCTTTCTGATGAGGGTTCTCGCCGTACCGAAGTTCGCGCGATTTCCGCAAGGGGAGACAAATGAACTCGCCGCTGTTCAACCAATTCGCGATGGCCGAATCATATGCTACTATCTCCATGAATGCCTGCCGTCCCAATCGATCAGCAAGATCTTCCGAGACTTCGCCGTTCAAAGAGGAAAACTCGGCCGCAAACTCCTTGTATTGCAGGGGACTGGTTAATACGACCACATGCTCCCGATTCTTCACGGCGCCGCGAACCATGGATGGCCCGCCGACATCAATGTTTTCATTTATCTCTTCGTCGGACTTCCCGGAGGCCAAGGTTGCCGCAAACGGATAGAAGTTTACGACAAGAAGATCGATGGGGTCCACACCAAGTCGAGCCATGTCATCGAGATCACCGGCGTGATTTCGACGGGCGAGCAGGCCGCCGTGTATACGGGGATGCAATGTCTTAATGCGGCCTTCCATGGCCTCGGGGTGACCTGTGAATTCCGAAACTTCGGTAACCGGCAAGCCAGCTTCAATCAGTGCTTTCGCCGTACCGCCGGAAGCGATCAGTTGAACACCATGCTCACTGAGTAACTTCGCCAATTCTGTCAGACCGGACTTGTCGGACACTGATAATAAAGCGCGGCGAATTTTAATCATTTACTTAAGTCAGGGTATAAATTTGACTATGCGGCCGTTTATTTCATACTTACCGCTTGCAAGAACTTTCAACGCTCCTCTGTAGAGGTTTTTCTCGGCATTCTGAACTCTTTCACCGAGGCGTTCCACAGTGTCATCGGGGCGAACCATGACTACTTGTTGCGCGATAACCGGGCCATGATCATATTCTTCGTCAACGAAGTGGACTGTGGCTCCGGTGACTTTTGCGCCATAATTTAGCACCGCCTCATGCACGCGTGCACCGTACATCCCTTTTCCACCGAACGCCGGCAGAAGTGCCGGATGAATATTCACAATTTTGTTGCGGAATGCCGAAACCACTTGCGGCGGGACCAGCTCCATGTATCCGCACAGGAATATCCAATCGCAATTGAACTTTTCCAAAGTCTCCAACATTGCAGCCGCATGCGCCGCACCATCATGATAGTTGCGGCGGGCTATTATTTCGCAAGGAATTCCCAGACTCAAAGCACGTTCTAACACATACGCATTATCCTTCGTGCAGATTAGAAGCGCAGGCTCCGCAGCGATTTTCTCAGCGCGAATACACTCCACGAGTGATTGAAAGGTTGACCCGTTTCCGGAGGCGAAAAACGCAATACGCATTGCTCAGGCTATTAATTCAAATGGTGAACTTCCATAACTAAGCCCAATCGTGTCGCTTTGAATTGTCAAGCGCATCGGCGTGCCGACGGGCAAAGTCATTCTGACCGCACCATGACCATAGGGAAAATTCGTGAGAATCGGGTAGCTTGTCCCAATTGTACCGGCGAGCACACTTTGCCTGAGCAGTTCATAGTTCCCCTCAGCTTCGTCCCCACTCCAGCCGAAATCTCCGACAACAAGTGCGGCGAGGTTCTGCAAAACGCCTGCGTTCCTCAGATGAAAGATCAAGCGATCGACTCGATAGGGAGGCTCGGATACATCTTCGATGACGAGAATCACGCCTCGAAGGTCCGGCATCCATCGCGTTCCGAGCAGACTTGAAATCATTGTCAAATTACCGGGAAGCATCGGAGCAATAATCTCGCGAGCTCCGGTCCTCAACACTTGCGGTTCCACTTGCGGAAAACTTGCGAGCCAGTTTTTATAGGACGCACCGGACAGTAAATTGAGAGCGAAATCTCGCGACTCCTCGCTCAATCCACTTTCAAACTCCACAGCAAGCGGACCGGAGAAAGAAACTACTTTCCTTTCGCTCCACATCGCCCACTGCAAAGCTGTCAAATCAGAGAAACCGGCGAAAGGTTTCCGAGACATTTCAAGTATGCGATAGTCGATCATCGGCAGCAGCCGAGATGTCCCGACTCCGCCTCTCGCACACCAGACCAAGTCCACTTCTTCGTCAGCGAAAAGTGATTCTAATTCGCTGCAGCGGATAGAGTCAGCGGCCGACAGGAAGCCTTGTTTGCCGCCGACGTTGTCTGTCAACTTAATACCGTATCCAAGAGAAATCAGATGTCTAACTGCAACTTGCAGTCGGTCGGTATTGACCGGACCCGCGGGCGCGCAAATTCCAATTGTACCTTTAGAAGGAAGCGGTCTTAGCACAGACTCAATAACCCCATTGCGGTCCGGCGAGCGTGTAATCTCCGAAACCCGTGTAGTCCACAAATACGAATCTTCGATTCAAGTTGTGATAGTACCAGATCTCGTATGGCCTTGAACCGGATTCGAAAGGATGCCGCTCAATATCAGAAGGCTCTCCATACATGATATAGATTCGTCCACGGTCTGTTTCCCAGCCAGGGCGGTGCGTAGAGTACTTTTCATCGGAATATTCAACGCGAAAATAGTACTCTTCCATCAATTCGTTTCGCGCAGTCTCCGGAGTAGGATCACGGCGCTTCCAGAACTCGCGGAATAGCTGCTCACGGTCGATCACTGAAGCGCTTCGAAGGCGGCGGTTTTCCTCCGCTGTTGCTATGTACTTGACTTGCCGGATTGCCTCACCCAAATCGGTAATAGAAGCAGGAACACCGGGGATGTTCACGTTAAAGGTTATCTCGCGCGCCTCTCTTCTTCCGAATCCCAGTGCCTCAAAGGACACCGTGTACTTCTGCACAGGCAGATTCTTCATGACGACGACATACTCAAGGCGCTGGACTGATCCGTTAGGAACAATTCTTTGCACAGACGTTGCGATATCCTTGCCGTCTTCTCCGGAGACCGACCAAGTTACATTTAAAGTGTCCCGCGCAACCGAAACCAGATCAATTGCAATGGTCGCAGGTTCTTCACGGTTCGAAAAGTTATCAATAACCTTCGGAACATCCGACTCCTCATTCAAGGAATCACTTTCAATCCAATACAAGTCTGAAACCGACAAGAGAGAGTCCATAAGAGCCGCCGAAACTTGACCGCTCCAACGAGCTTTCCGCTTTGTTTCTTTGTCCGTCAATACGACTGTGACGTCGTAGTCACCGGGCTTAACAAAGAATTCTTCCGAACGAACAGCATTCAGCGTGCGACTATTTGTCTCTTTGAAAACACTCGTGAACACATCAATAATCACGCTTCGTTCAGCGGAGAGATTTCCCTCTTTGTCAATCAGGGTAAAAGAAGCATCCACCCGTGCCGCAAATCCGTCTTGGGGGCCGCGAACAAAAGTCAAATTGTCATACGGGATAGAGATGGCAACGAATATCAGCGCACTGTCGGCAACACTGGAAAGGCGTTGACCACTCCGGCAGCGAAAATTACGCGATTCCGCATCTTCATCGCGCAATCTTTGAGCAGTACCAGCGGATGTAATCAGTATCAATGTCGCAAGACAGGCAGCGCAAAGGCTTCGCATGCAATACTCCGTTCTGTGCCGTCTGGGTGCTCCGGAACAGCGTCTAATTGATATGCAGCAGCGCCAGTCACCTTGACTTGATGAATCAGGCCGGGCGCTAACTGACCTCGAACTCTTACCAGCGCGTCAATGTCAGGCGCGTCCCATTCACTGCGCCCCCATGAAATATCACGCACATTTCGCTCCACAATCACTGGAATCACCGCTCCAACGAGCTCTTTGTTCCGTTCGAGGCATATACTCTTCTGCAGTTTCATCAAGCGGTCCAACCTGTCGAGCGCGACTCCCTCCTCAACGTGATCGCGCAATTCGGCACCTGTGGTTCCGGATTGCGGCGAATACGTAAAAACGCCTGCTCGTTCGAACTTGACCTTCTCCATGAATTCATAGAGATCCTCAAAGTCCGTTTCGTCCTCTCCGGGAAAACCTACCAGCACGGTGGTACGCACACAAACATCGTTTCTGTTGTCACGAAACGCGGCTATGGAATCCTGCATTTTGCTTGCAGAGGTCTTTCTGTTCATCAACTTCAGCATTTTGTCAGACGCATGCTCGATCGGAAAATCAATATATGGAGCAAGCTTTGGAACACGCGCTAACTCTGACATGAACTTTGGCGGAGCCGACGGCGGATGCGCATAGAGAATGCGAATCCACTCAATGCCGTTGATATCGGATAGACGATTGCACAAATCTACAAGCATCCGCTTACGATACAGATCCACTCCGTAGCTTGTGGTCTCTTGACCGATGATGAGGAGTTCTCTTACACCAGTGCGAGCAAGTAAGCGCGCCTCTTCTATCAGTTTCTCCATGGGTTCGCTGCGGTAGAGTCCACGCATTTGCGGAATCGCGCAAAAGGCGCATGCGTGGGAACAACCGTCGGAAATGCGTAAATACGCGGAGCCGGGACCCGCTTTACCGCTGTACAACGTTACATTTCCCGAACCGGCAAGACTTAACGGATTTGCTCCGAGTGCAGCAAGCATACTTGACCATTCCCCGATGCCAAAGACGCCGTCAAGTTCCGGAATTTCCTCTTTAATCTCGGGGCCATCGCGCTGTGTCAAGCAACCCATCGCGTAGACTCGCCTGCCTTTGCGTGCTTGCTTCCAGCGGATGGCTTCCAGAATAACCTGAATGGACTCCACCTTTGCATCATCTATGAACCCGCACGTATTCACGACGACGATATCGGCGTCTGCATCACGCGATACGTACTCGAAGCCGCCTTGCTTCAATAGGCCAGCGAGTGTTTCGCTGTCAACCGCGTTCTTCGCGCATCCGAGCGTCTGAATCATTACGCGGGGAAAGCGGAGGTCAGCAGCACAATGTCGTTTCATTGCCAGAGACACTCGACGTTCTTTTCACCGACAATGCTTCGCATTTGGTTCAATACCTGCACCGAGGTTTTCAGACGGTAGCGGCGGGAACGAATGAATTTCTCTTGACCGTCTTGTTCGATACGGAACAATATTTCCACGTCGCCGTTGTGATGTGCGAACAAGTCCTCAAGCGCATTCAGCGTTCGCTCAAGGTTTGGCTGCGCGGCAACATGAATGAGAAGTTTTCGAGCGAACCGGACTTTTGCTTCGTCAATCGCATATATCTCTTCAGCAATGAATTTTGGTTCTTCGTCCTCTCTGCGGGAAACGCGGGCCACAATCACCAGCTTTGCATCCTTTCGCACATTGTGTCCGAAGTTCTCAAGCACGTCGGCAAATACAAGGATCTCCGCGGATCCTGTGTAATCCTCAAACGTCATCGTGGCCATGGGTTTGCCTTTGCGCGTGACCTGCCGTCTGATGTCCGTGACAACACCTCCGAGCCGGACGCTATCCTGGTCGGCAAGCTCCGATGTGTCTCCAAGCGAAGCCGTAGTGATACTTTCAATGATTGCCCGTTCCTTGTCAAGCGGATGGCCGGATGCGTAAAATCCTAACAACTCCTTTTCACGGGCAATCTTTTCCTCAAAGTTCTGATCACTTACGTCCGGGAGTCGTGGCTCCAGCGATACCGAACCGCTTACCTCTCCAAAGAGCGATGATTGACCAAACTCACGTTCTCGTTCCTTTTCAAGTGAGAATGAAAGAAACGCCTCTATTGACGCAAAAAATTGTCCGCGATTTCCCGGCAGACTGTCGAGTGCACCCGATCCTATCAGACTTTCGATTACTTTTCTGTTAACAATCCGTGAATCAACGCGCGCGGCAAGATCAAAAAAACTGGTGAAAGGCCCGTTGCTCTGCCGCGCGGCAAGAATAGCCTCCACGGGTCCTTGTCCGATGTTCTTGATGTTTTCCAGGCCGCATCGCACGGCACCCTCAACCACCGCAAAATTTCGCTCGGAAAGATTGATATCCGGGGGCAGCACCGAAACGCTGTTCTTGCGAGCATCGTTGATAATTTTCGGCATCTGCTTAGTGTCGCCGTGATACGAGGCAATATCCGACGCCAAGAACTCCGCGGGATAATTCGCCTTCAAGTACGCGGTCTGGTAGGCCAGCACGGCATAACATGCGGCATGAGCCTTTACGAATCCGTACTCGGAGAATTTCCTCACGAGTTCATAAATCTCTTCGGCAAGTCTTTTGGAAAGAGAACTATGTGACAGGCAGCCATCGATAAACTCGATTCGCACCTTTTCCATTTCCTCTTTCTTTTTCTTGCCCATCGCCTTACGAAGAATGTCCGCTCGGCCAAGTGTGAATCCGGCGATATCACGTGCGATTCGAAGCACTTGCTCCTGATAAACGATGACACCGTAAGTTTGTTTCAGGATCGGCTCAAGCTTGGGATGCAGATAGGTGACGGGCGTCCGTCCGTGTTTACGGTCGATGAAGTCACCAATCATGTTCATCGGCCCGGGACGATAGAGCGCCACCATGGCCACAATGTCGTCAATACAATTCGGCTTGAGTTTTGTCAGCCACTCACGCATTCCACCGGATTCAAGCTGAAACACTCCGGTCGTGTCACCTCTTCCAAGAAGTTCGTACGTCCTTTCGTCATACGATTCGTGAAGGTTGTTCATGTCAAGCATGATGCCCCGGCGAGCGAGCATTTGCAAACACAAATCAATCACGTTCAAAGTTCGCAGGCCAAGAAAGTCCATCTTCAGAAGGCCAATCTTGTCCACGATGTTCATATCGAATTGAGTCGTAATCGAACCGTCGGACTGTCTGAAAAGCGGAACATAGTCGGTTAATGGACCGGGAGTAATCACGACGCCTGCCGCATGCGTCGACGCATGTCGACAAAGACCCTCCAACGCACTCCCGACCTGCCACACTTTGCGGAAATCTTCACGCTCGTTCAGCAATTCCGTCAACTCGGGATTTCCCTCGGTGGCATTAGCAAGCGTCGCCGTGGGGCCATCAGGAATTTTCTTTGCAAGCTTGTCCATGTCGGCATAGCTCATTCCCATCACTCGTCCGACATCGCGTACTACCGCGCGTGCTTTCAATCGGCCAAACGTAATAATTTGTGCCACTGAGTCTGCACCGTACTTTTCGCGCACGTATTCGATGACCTTGGCACGGCCCTCATCATGAAAGTCGATGTCAATATCCGGCATGGAAATACGCTCAGGATTCAAGAACCGCTCAAAGTAAAGATCGAATCGGATAGGATCAAGGCTCGTTATTCCCAGCGAATAACAAACGAGCGATCCGGCTGCGGAACCTCTGCCCGGTCCGACAGGCACGTCAATTGACCGTGCGTATCGCACAAAGTCTGAAACAATCAGAAAGTACCCTGAAAAGCCCATCTGATCAATAACTCTGAGCTCATAATTCAACCGTTCTTCCAGTTCCGCAGTGACATGCGCATATCGACGTCTCATTCCCGAACGGGCGAGCTCTGTCAAATAGGATGTCTCATTCTCTTCGCCTTCGGGCAACGGAAACCGGGGAAGATGTCGTGCCGAAAAATCAAGAGTGATGTTGCACTTTTCGGCGACTTCCCGAGTGTTCAGCAGCGCTTCAGGGATATCTTGAAACAGTGCCGCCATCTCCTGCGGCGTCTTCAAATAGAATTCGTTTGTATCGAACTTCATCCGGTCCGCATCAGCCACGTTTTTCCCTGTGCCGATGCAGAGCAGACAGTCGTGCGCTTCGGAATGGGTCCGATCAAGATAATGCGTATCGTTCGTGCATATTACCTTTGAATTCAATCTCTTCGCAAGACGAATCAACTGAGTGTTCAACGAGAGTTCATCCGGCAAGTCATGGCGCTGGATCTCTATGTAGAAATCGTCTCCGAACAGCTCCTTGTACCACATCGCTTTTTCCCATGCACCGGCCTCGTCTCCCGACAGGAGAAGCGTGGGAACGTCCGAAGACATGCATCCGGATGTCGCAATCAGGCCGTTGCAATGCCGCGCGAGAACTTCGGCGTCTATTCTTGGCTTGTAATAGAACCCTTCGGTGTACCCGATAGAAGAGAGCTTAACGAGATTCTTGTAACCGACTTCATCTTTGGCCAGCAGCAGAAGGTGATTTGCGTATTCGTCACCGTTTCGTTTACGCTGACCGCCCGACTTGTCGAAGCGATCCCTGCAAATATAAACTTCACAGCCGATTATCGGTTGAACACCGTTCGCCTTGCAGAGCGAATAGAAATCCACCGCACCGTGCAATGCCCCGTGATCAGTCAGAGCGACAGCGGGCATTCCGAGCTCAACGGTTCTCTTAACAAGGTCGGTGACCTTGCAAGCACCGTCCAGCAAACTGAATTCAGAGTGATTATGCAGATGTACGAAATCTTCGCTCATAGATCACCCTCTGCCCGGCGAATATCGGCGCCAACTCGGGACAACTTCTCCTCAAGCTTTTCATAGCCTCTGTCCAAGTGATAAACACGCTTGACTTCCGTCTCACCTTCGGCAGCGAGACCGGCCAAAACAAGGCACACCGAAGCGCGCAGGTCTGTGGACATAACAGGTGCGCCGGTGAGTTTGGAAACCCCGGTGACAACGGCTGTATTATTGTCCATGTGAATTTGTGCGCCAAGCCGGAACAACTCGGCAACGTGCGTGAACCTGTCCGTGTAGATCGTATCGGTAATATGTGACACACCGTCTGCAATTGTGGCAAGCGCCATGAACGGCGCCTGCAAGTCTGTCGGAAAATTCGGATAGACATCCGTGGTCACGTCAATCGGCTTCAGCTTGCTGCTTCCACGCTCGACTTGAATCCAATCGGCTCCATAACTAACTTCAATGCCGGCCTGCCTTGCTTTTTCAATCACGGCAGTCAACTGAAGCGGATCAGCGTGTGACAGTCTGACCTTACCTCCGGTCATTCCGACCGCACACATGAACGAACCGGTTTCAATCCTGTCGGGTGACATGACGGCATCTGCTGGATGAAGTTCGGCGACACCTTGAATCGTCAGCTCTCTGGTGCCGATCCCTGAGATCCGTGCACCCATTTTATTCAGGAACAACGCGAGGGAAGTTACCTCCGGCTCAAGAGCTACGTTTTTAAGTACGGTCGTACCCTCCGCCCGTACGGCAGCCATGAGTACATTCGCTGATGCTCCAACGCTTGAAATTCCGAATTCAAAAGATGTGCCCCGCAGTGGCAGTGCCGAAGCAACAACGTATCCCTGATCTAGAATGAGCTTGGCGCCAAGCGCTTCCATTCCTTTCAAGTGCAGATCCACGGGTCTTGGACCCCAGGCACATCCTCCGGGCAATGACACACGGGCCTCGCCATGTCGACCAAGCAGAGCGCCAAGTACGTAAAAACTTGCACGCATCGTCTTGACAAGATCATAAGGGGCTTCAACATGCGAAGCGTGACTGGTGTCAATCAGCAGTTCATTTGCAGACTCGTCTATTTTTGCACCAAGAATTCGCAGCAGATTCGACATTGTTTTAACGTCTTTGAGCTGCGGGACGTTTGTGAAGCGATAGAAACCGGGCGCAAGCAGCGTAGCAGCAAGCAACGGCAGAGTCGCATTTTTCGAACCCGATATTGGAATCTCTCCTTCGAGCGGTCGTCCGCCGCGGAGAATCAGACTATCCAAGCTATTGATCCTGTTCCGAAGTGAATTTGTTAGTATTCAGGAGTTCACCAGCCGCGGCAATCGCAGTGTCGGAAATCTCCGATCCTGCAAGCAATGCTGCGACCGCCTCCGCCCGCTGCTCAGGCTTGAGCATTTCGGCCCTGGTAATGGTCCCTTTGCGGGAAGTGCTTTTGGAAACTTGAAGATGATGTTCCGCCCGCGCGGCAATTTGCGGAAGGTGAGTCACCACAACGACTTGTTGTCGTCGTCCGAGTTCAAACAATGTGTTGGCAACAGCGGCGGCAACCCGCCCGGAGATTCCCAAATCTATTTCATCGTAAACCAGCAGCGGATTCCGCATGCGTTCGGCAACGACACTCTTAATAGCCAAGGTAACCCGCGATGACTCTCCGCCGGAAGCGACCTCTGCAAGTGGGCGAAGAGTCTGTCCGGATGTGCCGGCAAACAAAAACTGAATGGAATCGGCACCGGTGCGGCCTATCATGTCGACGTTGTTCGGGTCCGCTGAAACCAACACAATCTCGAACTTCGGCTTCGCGAAACCAAGCGGCTGGAGAGTCGCTTGAATTGCTTCCGCAAATTGACTGCAGGATTCGCGTCGCTTGCAGCTCAACACAGCGGCAGCACTTGATAATGCTTTGCTAATTATGTCAAGGGATTTCTGGACTTCAGTCAGCTCCTTTTCAAGGGCTGAAAGCGCGGCGAGTTCGTCTTTCATCTTTTCCGCCTGCTCGAGAATTTGGCTCAAATCCAAGCCGTGCTTTCTTCGCAACTCTGCGATAGTCGCAGCACGTTTCCGCAGATTCTCAAGCTCGTCCGGACTTATCTCAATGTTTCCGGCGTAATGCAATACTTCGTTGCTAATGTCCCGAAGCCTTGACGTCACTTCGGCAAGTTCGATTGCGAAAAGTCCAAACTCGCTGTCAATCCGTCGAATCTCGTCGGCCAACTGCCTCGCTTGTCCGGTCAGTGAAACAGCACAAACGTCATTCTGTTCGAGCAAATCCGCAATTTGGGTTGCTAACAAGACGAGCTTTTCGGCTTGCTCGAGTTTCTTCAGTTTTCCGGCAAGATCGACATCTTCTCCAGGTCGTAGTCCAAGTTTCTCGATCTCTTCAAGCTGATAGGCAAGGAGCGCCTGCTCTTTGCGGCGCGTTGATAACTGTCGATTGAGTTCTTCGCGCCTCACAAGCATGGCTTGCCGGTCACGATACGCCGCTGTTACGGTACTCAATTCAGAACCCGTCTGCGCGAAAGCATCCAGAAATTCGAGTTGTCGTGATGGCTTGAAGAGCGAGAGATTATCCCTTTGACCGTGAAAATCCATGAGCAAATCCCCCACGGATTTCAGCAATTCGATGCTGACCGGCCGATCCTGCAGGAAACTGCGGGTTCTCCCGCCACGGGTTAGCTCGCGGCGAATAATGAAGCTGCCGTCCTCTTCGAAATACTCTTCATCAACAAGTTCTTTGAGCTCCCCTGTCGGTTCAAGTCTAAACTCAGCTTCAATAACCGTACGGTCGCAACCGTCTCTAATCATCTGTTCGCTGAGCGTCTCACCGAACAAGACGCGGAGTGCGCCAAGAATCATGCTCTTTCCCGCTCCGGTTTCCCCTGTAATGGCGGTCAGCCCCATCTTCAGGGAGAGATTGATTTCCTCCACGAGCAGGAAATTGCGGATTGAGAGCCGCTCCAGCATGAACCTACCTGCCCACTACTGCAACCTTACCGGTTGCAGAATGACCATCCGAGGTGGTGGCAACAAGAAGGTACACACCTCCGGCAACTAAGTTGCCGTCAACATTTCTGCCGTCCCAGCCGCCAGAAATTGCCTGCGACCAGGAAAGTTCTTTGACAAGTCGGCCGCCCAGCGTAAACACACGAAGCTGCTCAAATCGTCCGCCAAGGTCGGTCGCGTCAAGAAAAAGTCGTTGTGTGCCGTCAGCGCGAAATGGATTCGGATAGGGCGACACCGTGTCAAGCTTCGGCTCTCGGGTGAGATACGGCGTTTGCAGCCGGGACAGTCCGTCTAAAGTGCCGATCCAAACGTCCCCTGTGTTTGGATCTGAAGTAATGGACGTAACGCTGTTCGAGGCCAAGTCAGACGCGTAATCGATACTGCTAGACGTCTGGAAAACGTGAATCCACGTGAATGAAGGATCAAGCACGGCGACTCCATTGTCCGTCGCAAACCATTTGTTGTCTTGCGAATCCACGTGAATATGATTAACGCGATTGCCGACCGGCAAGTCAAACAGACAGATAAACCGCAGGCTCGACAGATTTCCGCCAAGCCCGCCTTGTGAATAGTAGGCACCGCCTGGCGTTCCGACCCACAAGTAATTCTGGCGGTCCACCGCAAATGTGAGTACCTCGGGATTTATATCCTCGAAACAAGTTGTCGCGGCATCTTGCAGCGCGATTGGATCATAGGCTTGCCACACATCGTCGCTTAGAGTCGAAAGATCATTTGGATCGCAGACAAAAGTATATCTCCCGCCGCGATTGGTCCCGGTAGCTCCGGCGAAAAACCTGCCAAACGGATCGCCATAAATCTCGTTCACAAGACCGGGGTTGGAGATTCCCGGAACATCTCCAGGCTCGGGATACGGGTAAATCCACGGTGTCAAGCTGTGTCCTTGCGCCAGCCAGTTTGTCGAGACAATTGCGAACGGCTTGTCTATTTCGCTGTCGAGATTCGTTATCAGAATTTCGCCGCTAGGCATTCTGCCGACCCGTGTTTCACAATAGTCTGGCGCACTTGGCACACCTCGCAACCGGAATCCATTGGAATCTGCCCATTCCGACTCAGTGGAGTTATACCGGTAGAAGTTTCCGTCGCGATGATAAAGCACGCCGCCACCGTCTGAGCCAAACCAAATTCCGCCGAAATCGTCCGCCACAGCGGAACGTGGTGTGGAGAACCAGAAGTCACCGGCTACTGTGTCGTTTCGAGTGTACATCGTCCACTCACCACCGGCGAATTTCGAGACTCCGGTGCGATTGCCACCGGTTGCAACCCAGAGAGCTCCGGCCTTGTCGAATTGAACAACTTGCACGGAATTGCCGCCAATTCCTGTTGGGGTAATCGGTGGTGTCAACTCAGTTCCATTGTAAAAGCTGAGTCCGCCGGGACGCTCCGGCAAATCGGAGAAACTGACCACAAGCAAACTCTCACCATCCAAGACAGTGCTTCCCAGCGACGCAATTCCCTGCCTGACGACACCGGTGGAAGCCCAACTTCCGGCAGCAAGTACGAATAGCGTATTACTGCTAGAAGCGTACATGGTGCCTTGATGCTCAACCATAGTGAGAAAGGCTTGCGGAGCCGGCATCGGAGTTCCGAAGCTGACACCGTCAAACGACACAGTGTTTGATTGTGTTGCAATCCACAGCGTCGTATCTCCTTGCTCGGCCAGACTGAAGATATTATTCGCCGGAAGTCCGTCGGCAACAGTGTAGTCCGTCCATGCAGCCGGTGCGGAGAATTGTTGTGTGTTAAGCGGCGCACGAGCCAGTCCGGCTACAGTTGCGGCATAGAGAAAACCGTCAACGGCAATGAGGTCTTTGACAGCTATACCGGTCGGAAAGTTACCCAACACCCGGACTCTTTCACTTACACGATAGTTGTCAGCAATTGGGTAATAGGCGAAACGGTAGATTCCGTTGTTCGCGCCCAGAAACATCTCGTCGGCAACGGCTACAATCGACGATACTTCAAAAATCTCGTCTTGTAAGTCGGCAATGGTTTTTGTTTCTCCGGTCTCAGGATGCAATCTCGTAATACGGCCGTCCGGCGCGACAATCCAAATCCAACCGCGCGCATCCGCACCAAGACCAACGGTGGCATTCATTGCCAATCCCCGCGTATTATTGAAAATCTCGAACGTCGCACTCTCGGGACTAAATCTGACAAGCCCACCTGATGTCCCAAGCCAAAGATCATTTTCGGTCACGAGGATGTCGCGAACATTTGTGCCCGACGTGTAAGTGGTCCATCGGAATGGTCCGGCAAAAGCATTGGCCAGAAAGATGAGTGCGCCAAGCACGATTAGCAGCGGCATGTCAGTTTCCTGTAGATGAAAGAAGAAAATTTACGATCCAGATGCTTGCTGCTGCTCCCATTTCTTAATTGAATCGAACAACTCCAGCGCGGCCCGCGCCGCCTCCTGACCTTTGTTCCCGACCCTGCCACCGGCTCTTTCATACGCCTGTTCCACTGTATTTGCCGTAATGACTCCGAATGCTACCGGCTTTCCGGTTGATTCGGCTACACGAGATAAACCTTGCGAGCACGATTGGCAGATAAAATCGAAATGCGGGGTTTCACCGCGCACAACTGCACCAATCGCCACGACCACATCTACAGTCAGACGCTTTGCAACCCGAGCGGCCGCGACCGGAAGTTCGAAAGCGCCCGGGACGTCAACGATGTCAATCTGTGATTCGGCAATCCCCTGCGAACGCAGTTCGGCAACTGCGCCATCCAAAAGTGCATTCGTAATATTCGCGTGATAGCTGGAACGCAGGACAACTATTCGGCCTGCCGGCAAGTGAGTTCGCATGGTTAAGCAGGAGTCTCCGTCCGTTCACCAAGCAGGCTAAGTGCGAATTTTTCTGCGTCAAATTCATCGAAATCATCCAGCGCTTCACCAAAACCCACGTAACGGATTGGAATGTTCATCGTCCGCGCAATTGCTAAAGCGACTCCACCCTTGGCTGTACCATCTATTTTTGTAAGAATTAGCCCGGACACCCCGGCCGTTCTCGTGAATTCTTTAGCCTGATTCAACCCGTTCTGGCCGGTCGTAGCGTCCAACACGAGCAAAACCTCGTGTGGCGCGCCGGACAGCCGTTTACTTAGCACGCGGGAGACTTTCTCGAGTTCCTGCATAAGGTTGCTCTTGTTGTGGAGCCGTCCGGCGGTATCGACAAGAAGTACATCCGCACCTTTTGACTGAGCGGCCTGCAACGCGTCGACGGCAACAGCGGCACTGTCCCCGTTCATTTCACCTGCAATCACCGGAATGTTGCACCGCTCTCCCCAGATTTGAAGCTGGTCAATGGCCGCCGCCCGAAATGTATCACCGGCGGCAAATATGACGGACTTTCCTCGGGAACTTAAAAACCTGCCAAGTTTGCCGATGCTCGTGGTCTTTCCGGTTCCATTAACTCCGACGACAAGCACCACATGCGGTGAGCCGTTCGGAACTGGTGTCCCTTCAGCGCTCTTGAGCAGCTTGACTACTTTCTCACGCAATAGGGAGTCCGCATCGGCATCAGGACCCGCATTCCGCCCTGCCTCTTTCAACTGTTCAATCAGAAACTCAGTGGTCTCAAGCCCGACGTCTGCGGAAAGCAACACATCCTCAAGCTCCTGAAGCAAGTTCCGGTCAAGCTTCCTGCCGGGTTTGAACACAGTAGCAAGTTTGTCAGAAATCGCCTCGCGGGTCTTGGTAAGCGCCTGCTTTAGTTTGTCAAATAGTCCCATATCAATTAGCGCTCGTCAGAGAAATCCGGCGCGGCACCCCAATTCAATTTGTCACGTAGAACTTGATAGAAGTCGCGTCGCTGAATATTTACCAGCTTTGCTGTAAGAGGTGATTTCTTCACAAAAACCTGTTCGCCGATACTGAGCGACCGCACATGCTCACCGTCGGCCGTCAAAATCCCCGGTCCCATTGATCGAATTGTAACAGTCCGGTGGTCAGCGATGGCAAGGGGTCTCATCGTCAACGTATGCGGACATACTGGCGTCACAATGATAGTCTGCAGAGTAGGCTCGATAATCGGTCCGCCTGCGGAAAGCGAATAGGCGGTTGAACCGGTGGGTGAAGCCACAATCAGGCCGTCAGCCCGGTAATTTGCCGCAGGAGCACCGTCAATAAACACTTGAAACGCTTGCGTTCGTGACACCTCATGCTGGCCGATGACAAAATCGTTCAATGCGTGATGAACGGTAGGGTCGTGCTCAGTTGTCGCCTGAATCATCATCCGCTCTTCAATCACATAGTTGCCCGTCAGAATGTCGTCCAGCCGTTCATGAAGATGTGCTGACTCGAGATCCGTCAAATAGCCCAAACCCGGACCAAGATTCACACCAAGAATCGGTTTACCGTATTTGCTCACGGCTGCCGCGGTATGAAGCAGGGTTCCGTCGCCTCCAAAGCTTAACACAAGGTCGCAGTCCCGCGCAAGTGAGTTATGCGGCGCGAGTTCATTGGGATTCAGGTGAATGGAATGGCGATTCTCATCGTCATACAGGAACTTCACTCCTCGTTCCCGCAGCAGCAGGACAAAGCTCGATACCACAGGCACAAAGCGCGGCTTTGACGAATTGCCCATGAGGCCGAGACGAACCACAGCTACTCTTCCTCCCCTGCTTCTGGACCTTCCGGATGCATGAGCAGTTTCTTCAGCGACGTCTCGGCAGCCTTCAATTTGTGCTGGCAGTAAACGGATAATTTCTGTCCCTCTTCAAACGCCGCAACAGACTCTTCGAGTGATATCTCGCCGGCTTCGAGTTTCTCAACAAGCTCCTGCAGGCGTTCCAAAGCCTCTTCGAACGACTTTGGTTCCACGTAGTCTGACTTTGAGGATTTAGTCTTTGCGGTCATCGAAAAGCTCTGGGGTATCGTGATTCTTCGCTCTTGCTTGCAGGCGGCCTTCGGCAAGTTCAATGGAAAGTAGTTCTCCGGGGACGATTTCTGCTGCGCGCCTCATTGCGACACCTTCCCGATTGCGAACGATGGCAAAACCTCTTTGCAGAACCCGCTGAGGCGACACGGCGGCAAGCAATTCCGACAGATGTGTATATTCCGACAGTGCATTCTCGTGAAATGCAATGGCGCTCTCTTTAAGCCTGCCGGAAAGTTCGTCAAGCCGCTGTGCGGCTAACTGCACAAGGTGCTCCGGCTGTTTGAGTGCCCAATGTGACGCCAGCGTTCTGAGCTGTTGCCGCAGGTAAGCCACTCTGTCCACTGTCATTCTTGAGAGCCTGCGGTTGAGCTGATGAAGCTGTCGAATGATCTCTTCGCCGTCGGGAAGCACAATTTCCATTGCAGCGGAAGGCGTGGGTGCGCGCACATCCGCGACAAAATCTGCAATCGTAAAATCCACCTCATGGCCCACGGCGGAAACCACTGGAATATGACTGGCAAAGATAGCCCGTGCCACAGCTTCTTCGTTGAACGCCCATAAATCTTCCAGAGAGCCGCCGCCTCTGCCAACAATGATGACATCCACATGTTTCTCTCGTGAGAACTGCATGATTGCGGCTGCTATTTCCTCCGCCGCTCCTTTACCCTGCACCCGAACAGAGCGCAAGATGAGTTCAGCAAGCGGCCACCGCCGCGAAGCAACTGTGCGCATGTCGTGAAGCGCGGCTCCGGTACCGGACGTGACTAACCCGATTCGTTGTGGAAACTTCGGCAGTTGCCTTTTCCGCGAGGATTCAAACAGACCCTCCTTCTCGAGCTTGCGCTTGAGTTCTTCGAATGCCCGTTGAAGTTCTCCTTCACCGGAAAGCCGCAACTCATACACGATGAGCTGGTACTTTCCCTGCGGTTCGTAAACCTCAAGCTGTCCGAATGCCTGGACCTTCATCCCGTCCGTCGGCGCGAAACGAAGTCCTTTGGCATACATGCGCCACATCGCGCAGGAAAGCTGTGCGGTTGCGTCCTTGAGAGTGAAATAAAAGTGGCCGCTGCCGTGCGCCTTACACCCTGAAAGTTCACCCTCAATCCACAGTGGTTCAAACCGTTCGCGAAACATCCGTTTGATTTCGCGAGTCAGTTCGGCCACGGTCAATGTATGACCGGATGAAGTCGAATAAGGGAAGTCGTTTGGTCCGGAATCCACGTTCGGGGGGAAGTCTAAAACACGGCGAGGCCTCTCAAAGAAGGCCCGCGACCGTGTTTGTTTGGCAGGCTAAGGCCGCGCGGTTCACCCGCGCGACCCTTAGCGCAATTTCTTTTTGTGACGATTCTTGCGCAGTCTTTTCTTGCGTTTGTGCGTCGCCATTTTGTGACGTTTACGCTTCTTACCACAGGGCAAGGGTGTCTCCGTTTCTACCGAAGCAATTGCTTGGGTTTGAGGTGAATGTGTTATGAAAGTGAAATTGGAAAACGTGTGGATACAAGGCGTGAAAAACTCTTCACGGCAACCGCGGGGAAGAGGTGGCTGCTACTCCTGCAGCATTCGTTCCCGGAATTCGTCTGCGGGAACGAACACGGCTGCAATCCTGTCTGGAATTTGAACTTCATGGAGACCGTCCGGAGTACGGACACTCCTGCCCTTTCGCTGGACCGGTTTCCAGACACCAAAACGGCGCAATTCAACGCGGTCGCCGTTGGCAACCGCCTCCATTACAAGGGCCAAAAAGCCGTCAACGACGGCTTGGGTTTCAACTCTGGTGAGACCAATGCCATCGGCAAGTTTGTCCACCAGCTCCTGTTTGGTCACAGTGCGACCCACTCGACAACTCCGTCAAGAAGTGAACATAATGAATGTCGCGTCTCGTCTTATTTGCTGACGACCAAACGCTGACCCGGATAAATATTTGAACGCTTTGAAAGGCGGTTCAACTTGAGCATGGTCTGCAAATCCACGCCGTGAGCCTGTGCGATACTCCACATCGTATCGCCGCGCTGAACTGTATAGTACTTTTTGCCCGCGGCCTCGGTCGACTGCTTTTTCTCCGCCTTCTTGGGAGCAGCATCAGCGTACGAAGGTTCGCCCTTAACGGTAACCGTCAGTTTCTGACCCGGATAGATTTTGCTCGCATTGCGAATTCCATTCTCACGGCAAATCTGGTCAACCGACACACCAAGTCGCTGAGAAATTCTTCCCAATGACTCCCCTTTGTGGACCGTATATGTAATCTTGTTCGCTGCGGTCTCTGTTGAAACAACAGGCTCGTTCCGCTCAGCGGCAACTTCCTTTACGGTCTTGGGTTTCTCTTCCGCATAACGAACTTCTGCAACGGGGATATGAATCTCTTGTCCGACCCTTAAGGAGCGTGCTTTGACACGCTTGTTTTCCGCCATTGCCATAATGGCATCAACAGATGTGCCGTACTTGGCTGCAATCTTGTTTAGAGTGTCGCCTTTTCTGACCCGGTGCGTTGATGTCGGTACAATGACCGTCTTCGGCAGGCTGGCCAGTTCTGTATTAAACGACTCAGACACCGCCCCCGGCAGCCTGACCATCATCTCGGTTCCCCTGTCAGGAACAATACCCTTCAGGAATTCGGGATTCAGGTCTTTGACGGTCTGCGGGTCGTGGCCGGCAGCTCGCGCGATATCTTCAAGTTTGTAACCGCCCGGAACATAAATTCTCTCACACTCGAACGGCTGCTCAGGCGGCAGTGGAGGAAAACCGTACCGCTCGGGGTTCTCGCAAATCGCCCGCGCCGCTAAATAGGTAGGCACATACCCGCGCGTTTGCCGCGGAAGTTTATGCAGCTCCCAATAGTTCCTCGATTTGCAGCGCTTGATGTCACGTGCGACTCGCCCTTCTCCGCAGTTGTATGCAGCCATCGCGAGATACCAGTCGCCAAACTCTTCATAGAGCTTGCGCAGATAGTTACAAGCCGCACGGGTCGCCAGCTCGACATGACGTCGTTCGTCGTATGTTCTGTCAATATGCAGACCGTACAGTCTTCCGGTGCCCGGGATGAATTGCCACAGTCCGGATGCTGATGCGTACGAGTACGCATTCAGGTTCAAGCCGGATTCTATCATGGACAGATAGAGCATCTCCTGCGGAATCCCCTCTTCCTTCAGGATCGGCCGCATTCTTGGGAACAGAATCGCCGCCCGCTCCATCCAACGGTGCATAACTTTATTGCCCTTGGTCTGGAAAAAGTGGATCTGATTGCGAACCTTGTTGTTAATCTCCATGGGAACACCTGGAAGAGGTGTCTTCATAGGACGAACTTCAAGTTCCGGCGCTTCCGGTACCGTCTTGGGAGCGGCAATCTCCTCCACTTCATCGGGCGCATCGTCCTCTTCCTCTTCGCCCGAATGCTGTGCCTCTCCGGCCTCAATAACGGCTACGAGGCCGCTTGAAGCGGGCAGACTCTTGGTATGGGAGACAAACTGGTCGTAGCTTTCCAGCACCTGCCGGTTGAAGCTCGCGACGCGATGCATTTCGAGGTCGATCGATGCGAGATCGATAGCACCAAGGAGTTCAAGCGAAGCCTCATAGAAAAAGGCCGCATCCTCGGTATTCTGCCTGTCTTCCGCCCGCTGCGCATATGCAAACGACTTACGAGCGAGGCTCCATTTTTCTCGGTCGGTAAGTTGCGCGGGTTGGCCAAGCCGATCGCGGAATTCTTGACTTCCGGTTGTCCCGGAAAGTTGGCGGCTGGACGTGCAGCCGATCATCAGCCAACTGGCGGTCAGAACCGCGAGCAGAACTGTGCGTCCACTAATCATGAGCAGATCCGTGTTGGTGGGTGTCGCAGTTCGGGTGGAAGTCGCAGATTCTTCCACGCCATGGACAATAAAGCCACTGGTGGCCCTCATTCGCCTTGTGAGAGTGACCCAGTTTGAGCTATGGAAGGTAACAAACTTCGCCCGGAAAATCAACTCTTAATCCCCTTTTTTGCGACCTTTTTTCCTCTTAAATTGCCGTCAATTGGCTGTTTCCGTACCGCAACCCGCAGGCAAATGAATTGCCTCTTCGACAAGGCTTGCACCTTCAAAGGCAAACCCCTATATTTTAGGCTCGACTCAAGGAGCGAGACCCACGATGCCGTCGGATTATGTGGATAACTATCGCAAAGTACTTGAAAGAATAGCTATTGCTTGCCAAAAATCCGGTCGAAGGCCCGATGAGATCACAATCATCGGGGTTACGAAAGGCCATTCAACCGAAGTTTTGAGCAAAGCGCGTGCCCTCGGCCTGACGGACCTTGGTGAAAATAGGGTCCAGGAAGCTAATAATAAATATAAACTTAAAAACGACTTCTTCGCAGATAACCCGCTCCGACTTCATATGATTGGACATTTGCAATCAAACAAGGTCAAACAGGCGGTTCAATTGTTCGACACAATAGACTCCATCGATAGTATCGAGACAGCAAGACTTGTGAACAGCAGGTCCCGCGAACTGGGCAAGACAATTCGTTGCCTGATACAGGTGAACACATCCGGAGAAGTTCAGAAGTCGGGAGTCAGTCCGGAAAGCACTGTTGACTTTGTCGGACAGCTTCTTGGCTTAGAAAATATTAATTTTTGTGGACTTATGACAATTGGAAGGCTTGACGGCACCGAAAGTCATATCCGCGCCTGTTTCAGCCGCTTGCGCGAGCTTTCAACTGAGGTTTCTAAACAATTAAAAATACAGACTTTTGACGTGCTCTCCATGGGAATGAGTGATGACTTTGACATTGCCATCGAAGAGGGTGCAACGGAAGTTAGACTTGGCACCGCCATTTGGGGACCAAGGGAGCAATGAGCCTCACACCTGTTGACATTGCAAGGCACGAATTCAGTCGCTCCTTCCGAGGCTACGACATGGGTGAAGTGCGGGGATTTCTTGAAGCCGTTGCCTCTGAGCTTGCCCAACTTCAAGTGCAGCTTTCTCAGGCCGGGGAAGCCGCGCGCGCCGCTGAACAGCAGTTGAGGTCCTTCAAGGATATGGAGCGGAATCTGCGTGACGCCGTCGTCACCGCCCAACAGGGTATGACAGAAACCCGGCAGCAGTTGGAACGTGAACGCGAGGCAGTTTTGGCCGAGGCGAGATTGGAAGCCGACCGAATACTTCTCGAAGGTGAGCGGCACTTGGAACAGATTCGAGAGCAAATTCGGGGCATGCAGGTTCAAAAGGACCTGTTTGTGGAGCGGCTGCGATTCCTCCACAACTCTCACGGCTGGGTACTGGATTTAATGGAAAAGGAACCTCCACGAGTAACGAATGAGCAAGATACTCCGCCAGCTTGACGAAACGACAAACTCGCTCAAGTCCAAAATTTCGAGAACCCCTGAAATTGGTATAATCCTTGGAACGGGATTGGGCGGTTTGGCCCGGGAGATTCAGGGCGATTTTACGATTGATTACAGCGAAGTTCCGCATTTTGTGGAGTCTACCGTGGAAACACACCACGGCAAACTTCACTTTGGTTCGCTTGGTGGCAAATATGTCATGGCCATGCAGGGACGCTTTCACTATTATGAAGGCTACACAATGCAGGAGATTACCTATCCTGTGCGCGTGATGAAAGCGATGGGCTGCAAGGCCATGCTGGTTTCGAATGCTTGCGGCTGTGTCAATCCGCTCTATAAGGCGGGAGATTTGATGATCATGGATGATCATATCAATCTCTTGGGTGATAATCCACTGATTGGTCCAAACGAGGAGAAGCTGGGGCCGAGATTTCCCGACATGAGTGAACCCTATTCACGGAGATTAATCGGAATTGCCGAGAAAGTCGCGATGGAATTGGGTTGCAAGGTTCATCGCGGAACGTATGTGGCTGTAGCTGGACCGAATTTGGAAACACGCGCGGAATACAGAATGCTTAGAATGATGGGCGCGGACGTGGTGGGTATGTCCACCGTTCCCGAAGTCATCGTAGCGAATCACTCGGGAATGGAAGTCTTCGGAATGTCCATTATTACCGATGAAGGATTTGCCGACTGCTTAAAGCCTGCTTCGATTGAACACATTCTGAAGAATGCCGCCGAAGCAGAACCGAAGATGACCAAGATCATGACAGGGTTGATTGAACAACTCTAATATGTTAAAACCCGTATCCGAAAAATTACATTTACCGGCAGTTGACCATGAAATCCTGAAGCTTTGGGAAGAGCGGAAGGTTTTTGAGCGTTCTATTTCTGAGCGTGAAGGGAAGCAGGATTTTGTATTTTTCGACGGGCCTCCGGGGACAAACGGGTTGCCTCATATCGGGCATATGATGCAGTCGGCCTTGAAAGATTTGTGGCCGCGCTACAAGACGATGCAGGGCTATCGCGTACTGCGCAAAGCCGGTTGGGATACGCACGGTTTGCCGATTGAATTGACTGCCGACAAGGAACTTGGATTTACGTCCAAGCTTGATGTGCAGAAATACGGTGAACAAGAGTATGTGGATTATTGCCGCACGACCGTGTTCCGCTTCAAGCGTGAATGGGAAGTTGCGATTCGCCGCATTGGGCGTTTCCTCGATCTTGAGAATGCTTATGCGACCTACGAGCCCTATTACATTCAGTCCGATTGGTGGACTCTGAAACAGGCGTGGAACCTGGAACTTGACGGCGAAGCGCGTGACCGCGCCTTAAGATTGGGTCAATCACCGCGTTATCTCTATAAAGACTATCGAGTGATGGCCTACAGCCCGCGCACGGGAACGACACTGTCGAATTTCGAAGTGGCGCAGGGCTATCAGGAAGTTACTGACCTCACGTTATTTGTGAAATTCAAGGTTGTCGGTGAAGAAAATCTCTACTTGACCGCGTGGACTACCACGCCGTGGACCTTATTGTCAAATCTGGCTGTGGCCTGCGGTCCGAATATTGAGTATTCGATAATCGAGCGTGCGGAAAACGACAAGCGATTAATTGTGGCCACGGCTCGTCTCGAAGCTCTCAAGCCGATACTCGGCGATTATCGAGTGGTCGGCACGAGAACGGGCAAGGATCTGGAGGGAATGAGATACGAGCCGTTGTTTGACTGGCTGAATTTGCCGGGAACTCGCGCTTGTTCTGTCGTTTGCGATGACTATGTGACTACTGAAGACGGTACCGGGCTTGTTCATCTGGCAAATTACGGTGAAGACGACTTCCGGATTCTGCGCAAGATGGAAATTCCGGTGGTGTTGACCGTTGATGCGAACGGACTTGTAGGAGAGCATGCCAAACCGTTTGCCGGACGGGAATTTCGTGAAGAAGGTCTTGACGTTGATATTTTGAAGTATCTGCAAGCTAAAGGTCTTCTGCTCGGCAAGGAAAAGTACACACACACCTATCCGTTTGACTACCGCACGAAAACTCCGTTGATGTACTTCCCGCGTCCGGCGTGGTTTATCCGCGCAACGGCACTGCGCGACATGATGCTCGAGGCGAATCAGCACATCGGCTGGAAACCTGAACATGTGCGCGACGGCAGATTTGGGAATTGGCTTGAAAATGTGCAGGATTGGAACGTTACTCGCGAGCGGTATTGGGGCTCACCGTTGCCCGTGTGGATGACCGAAGACGGCAGCGAAGCAATTTGTGTTGAAAGTCTCGAAGAACTCCATAAGCTTGCACATGAATCCGGTATGGACCTCGCGCGGGATTGGGACCCTCACAAACCTGCTATCGATAAGGTCATTTTGCGTGCTAAAGACGGTCGTGAGATGCGGCGCGAGAATTTCGTTCTGGACAGCTGGTTCAATGCGGGGCTGATGCCGTGGGGACAATTCGGTTATCCCGCCGAGCCCGGTTCGGAAGATCTATTCATGTCGCAGTATCCCGCCGACTTTATCAGCGAAGGTCAGGACCAGACACGCGGCTGGTTTTACACGCTGCTCGCCTGCTCTTGCCTCATCGCAAAAGCCAAGATGGTGGAAGCGAAGAAGGCGGGCGACCAGAAGGCTGTCGGCTTCTGGAGCAACCCGGTCAATTGGTCGAGCTACAAGAACGTGATTTGCACGGAGCTTGTGCTCGACTCGAAGGGACAGAAGATGTCCAAGTCATTGGGCAACGTCGTCGATCCCATGCTGTTGTTCGAAAAATTCGGTGCAGACCCGGTCCGCTGGATCTTTTTCGCGACGAATCCTTGGTTAGCCAAGCGATTCGGTGAGGAGGAGATTCGCGAAGCCGTGCGTTCGGTGATTCTGCCGCTGTGGAATTGTTACAGCTTTTTTGTCACCTATGCAGTGATTGACGAGTGGAAACCTGGCCAAGCACCGTCTGAGCGAACCGAGTTGGATCAGTGGATTCTTTCGGAGTACAACCGTCTGATTTCCGAGGTCACGTCAAACCTTGATCAATACGATGTCGGCAAGGCCTCGCAAGCGATCCTGTCATTTCTTGATGAATTGACGAACTGGTATATTCGCCGTTCGCGGCGCAGATTCTGGAAGTCAGAGAGTGATGCGGACAAGCACGCTGCCTATGCCACTTTATATGAAGTGTTAGAGGGGCTGGTAAGGTTGTTGGCCCCGTTCTTGCCATTTATCACCGAGCACATTTATCAGAATCTCGTGCGCGGATTAGATGTGAATGCACCGGAAAGTGTTCATTTGTCCTCTTACCCAGTGGCGGACGAGCGCGTGCGTAACCGCAATCTCGAGGTTCAGATGGCGCGTGTGCAGGAAGCCGTGTCACTTGCGCGCGCCCTGCGGGAAGAGCGAAAGCTCAAGGTTCGGCAGCCTCTTCAGCGCATGACGTGGGTGGTGCCCGAGGCCGGGGCGGAAACCGAACTTGCTCCTTATGTTTGGCTGGTGGCGGACGAAATAAACGTCAAGGAGATTGAGATTCGCTCCAATGATGCGGGGTTGGTGACACTTTCCGCCAAGGCAAATTTCAAAGTTCTGGGGAAGAAAGTCGGCGCGCGAATGAAGGAAATCGCTTCGCTAATCGAACAGCTGTCAAAAGAGCATATTGTTGCCCTTGACGGCGGGAACAATATCTCGGTTGGCGGCGTGGAATTGACTCCGGAGGACGTTTTGATTCGCCGCGAAGAACTGGAGGGATATGCAGTGCAATCGGACGGCCACATGACTATCGCACTGGACACTCACATGACGCCTGAACTTGTTGCTGAAGGACTTGCGCGGGAGGTGGTTCATTCGATTCAATCAGCGCGTAAGGACGCCGGATTTGAAATAACTGACCGGATTTCGATAGAGCTGGCAACCGAGTCACAGGAACTGACCGAGGCACTTAAACAGTTTGAAGACTATATTTGCCGCGAGACTCTCTGTCTCGAACTTGTACTAACTCACGGGACAGGCGATCAGAAGGCCGGCGACTACGACTTTGGACTGATCGTCTCGCGCCGCAGTGAGGAATCAAACATTTTGACACAGGCTTAAGGAACAATATACCGACTATGGCGACTGAAAAGAAGAAGAAAGCGGACGAGGGCACGGGAGGTGCCGCACAGAAGTGGCCGGACGGTGCCAAGCCGTCCCACTATTCGCCCGAGTGGATGGAGTACTTCCGCCATTTGATCCACGAGCGACGCAAGGAAATCCTTCGGGAAATCGGCTATTTGCGTGAAAGCTCCATGGAGCAAACATCGGACACCTATTCAGGTGATTCTTCCACCTACAGTTATCACATGGCCGATCAGGGCACGGACGCACAGGAACGGGAAAAGGCGTTCCTCTTCGCCAGCCGCGAAGGGAAAATGCTGACACTGCTTGACCAAGCTGAAGAACGCATGGCGAACGGAACGTACGGCTATTGCATGGAGACGAACCAGCCAATCGAGTTTCGTCGTCTTGAAGCAATTCCGCATGCGAAGTTAAGCATTGAAGCCAAACGCCGCCTCGAAGAGGCCAAGAATAGCATAGAATGACCTCTCCAACCGCCGTGCGGCCGGCGCTTTGGCCGTGGTTGCTCGGCTTTGCTTTTCTCGTTGGCATAGACCAACTCACAAAATACTGGGTTCGGTCAAATTTTGTGCTTGGGGAATCCATACCGGTAATCGGCGAGCTGCTGCGATTTACCTACGTTCAGAATCCCGGTGTCGCATTCGGCATGCAGCCATTCTCCCCCGCTGTTCTTATCATCTTAGGTTCGGCAGCCGCCATCGCATTGTGCGGGTATTTCTACTATTTATTGCGTGACAACGATCACACCCGCTGGCCTGTTTTCCTCTTTCTATGCGGAGCCATAGGCAATTTGATCGATCGTGCGCACCTCGGTTCCGTCACTGACTTTGCCGACGCTGATTTTCCGGACTTCATTATGGACCGGTGGCCGGTCTTCAATATTGCCGATTCCTGTGTGACCATTGGAATCGTGATTCTGATTTGGCAGACTCTGTTCGTAAAGAAGCCTGCCCCCCTCCCTCAAACTTCAGGTGAACGACTCGACTCATCCTCCCTTTCGTCTGCAGGCAGCAGCGGGACAGAAGCCGCTCCGGTTGGACCGCTTCCTGACTCAGGCGCTGCCCGCGATATCCCGAAATAAGGTTCACAGCCTCATCGAGGCGGGACTCGTCTTTGTGAACGGACAAACCGTCCGGAAATCCTGGCGAGTGACTGGCGGCGACACAGTTGAGATTCTGTTCCGGCCTCAGGAACCTTCAGACATAGCTCCGGAAGCGATTCCACTTGAAATCCACTTCGAGGACGAGCATGTGCTGGTCGTGAACAAACCGGCCGGTATGGTGACACATCCCGCGCATGGGAATTTCAGCGGCACCCTTGTGAATGCATTGCTGCATCACCTGGGGCAGACCACGAATCCTGAAAATCTCAGACCCGGGATCGTCCATCGTTTGGACAAGGGAACGTCAGGCCTTCTGGTGGTCGCGAAAAACGAAAGAGTGCACCGCAAACTGACGGAACAGTTCAGCAGTCGAACAGTTGACCGGGAATATCGGGCAATCGTGTGGGGCAGATTTCGCAATGATGGCGACGTCATTGAAGCTCAGCTTGACAGACACCCCGGGGACAGAAAGAGATTCGCCGTGGTGCGGCGTGGCGGGAAGGAAGCTGTCACAACATATCACGTCATCGAGAACTATGCGGACACCGCGTATTTGAAGTTGAAACTGGGCACAGGCCGAACACATCAGATTCGCGTTCACCTTGAACACATCGGCCACCCCGTCTTTGGGGACTCCTCGTACGGCGGAAGACTGAAGCGTATCGGTCATTTCGGCGGAAACAGGAAGAAATTCTATCACGAGCTGTTTGATAATGTTGAGCATTTTTTGCTGCATGCGCGGACATTGGGATTCGTTCATCCAGTATCAGGCAGTGCTCTTAGTTTCGCGGTCGAACCACCTGTAGCGTTTTCTAAGGTTCTGGAAATACTGAAGGAAGACGCACTTCTTGAGCTTGACAAATAGGTCAGAACGTTGTATATTGAAGGTCTTTGCAAACTTCACCCTTCTGGTTTGCCCACTGATAAGTTATGAAACAACATCGGTTTAGAATCATTGTCGTTGTCGTGCTTCTGGTGTTAGGCGGGTACTTATTGTATCCGACCTTGCGTTACGAGCAGCTCTCTCAAAAGGAGTCGGAATTGCTGACCCAGCTATCCGCGACTTCAGGTATACCGCTCGCAAGATTAGCCTCGGACATCTATCGGGATGACGTGGACTTGATCGGCGAGATTCAGGCATCTGAGTTGTCTGAAATGGACAAGAGCGCTGCCATCGAGCAGATTAACTACATGCGAGGTGACTTTGCCAAGTCGCTTCAGGCGAATCGTTCGCTTGCCATCAAGCGCGGATTGGACCTGCAGGGCGGCATGTACCTTGTACTCGAAGTTGACCTGCTCGAATTGCTCCAGAATAGCGCCAAAGGCAAGGACGACCAATACGAGGCTCTCATCCGCGAGATTACGCCCGCAGCGAAATCGGCTGACGCAGATGTTTTCAGTGCGTTGGCGCAAGCGGCGAAGCGCATGAACGTCTCCCTGAACCGCTATTGGGGCGACGCCGGGCAAACCGATGATGAGATAATCTCATCGTTGCGCGAAACGTCTGACGACGCTGTGGACCGTTCATTGGAAATTCTGCGAAACCGTGTTGACCAGTTTGGGGTCTCGGAGCCTTCGATCAGCAAGCTTGGGTCTCGCCGGATTGCTTTGGAACTTCCGGGTGTTAAGGATCCGCTTCGCGCTCGGGAACTTGTTGGCCGAACCGCTTTGCTTGAATTCAAACTCCTGGCTGAAACCGAGCGTGCGCAGCAGGTTCTTCTGGCTTTGGATGAGGCGATCGCAAAGCGCATGCGAGGCGATACCACCACTGTTGCTACAACGGACACGCTGACTGCCGATTCCCTGAAAGCTGACACCCTTGCTTCTGATACGACCAAGTCGGATACGGTGCAGTCCGCCGAGGACCTGTTCGCTGAAAATGACACCACTCTTGGCGATACCTCTGCAAGCGCAACGAATCCGCTTCTGTCCCTCCTTGTAGGCGGCACCGGCGATATACTTGTCCCGTCCGAGAACCGTGGCAAAGTCATGCGCTATTTAAGTTCGCATGAGTACAAGCGGTTCATTCCGGGAGATCTTGAATTTCTCTGGTCGGCACGTCCCGAAAAAATTGGCACCGATCAGAAGGAATACTGGAGACTTTACGTTGTAAAGTCGCGTGCGGAAATGACCGGTGAGAAACTGGCAGACGCGCGTTCTTCCATTGGTTCGGGCTACGACCCTGAGCAGTCCGGCAAGCCGATTGTACAAATCGAATTCACCCGCGACGGCGGCCGCGTGTTCTCCCGTGTGACCGGTGCGAATGTCGGCAACCGCTTAGGTATCGTGCTGGATGACAAGGTATATATGGCTCCGAATCTGCGGGAAAAGATTTCCGGCGGTTCAGCGGTTATCACAGGACTCGATGACGTCGAAGAAGCGAGAGACATCGCAATCGTGTTGCGCGCCGGTGCCTTGCCCGCCTCTGTCACTGTTGCGGAGGAACGCACAGTCGGCCCGTCTCTCGGTCAGGATTCAGTGGATGCCGGCAAGCTCTGCTTGATTGTGTCTTTTGTCGCGGTGATTCTCTTCATGATTTGGTATTACAAGGGTTCGGGACTCATCGCGGACTTGGCCATGATTTTCAACCTCTTCCTGCTGATGGGCGCACTGGCTATGTTCCAGTTCACTTTGACAATGCCCGGTATCGCCGGTATCATTCTGACTATCGGTATGGCCGTGGACGCAAATGTGCTCATCTTCGAGCGTATTCGGGAAGAACTTCGCGCAGGTAAGTCCGTCCGCGCAGCCATTGACACGGGCTTCAGCCGCGCGTTGCTGACGATTATTGACTCAAACACGACTACGGCCATCGCCGGCGTCGTATTGCTGATTTACGGAACCGGTGCAATCAAGGGATTCGCTCTGACATTGACGGTCGGTATCTTGATTAACATGTTCACCTCCGTTTTCCTGACCCGCCTTGTGTACGACTTGTACACTTCGGGTCGTCAACTTAAGACCCTGAGCGTCTGATGCCACAGTTCTTCGCAAACGCAAATTACAAGTTTGTCCAGCATCGCTGGCGCACGCTGACGATTTCCGCGATAATCACCCTGGTCGGAATAATCGTCATGATTGTCCGCGGACCGAATTGGTCGGTTGACTTCCGAGGCGGAATGGACTTGACCGTACGCTTCGCCCAAGCAGTGACCGACGGACAAGTCCGCTCCGCACTGGGCAGCCTCGAGGTCGGAGAGGTAAAGACTATTGGAGGTCTTGGGTCTCAGACGGATATTCTGATTCGCATGAAGGTCGTGGAGAACAGCACGAACACTCAGGCTCAGATTCAGGAAACTCTGACCAACGCTTTTCCGGGGAATCCAATTGAAATCCGGAATATCGCCCTCGTCGGTCCGCGCGTTGGCCGGGAATTGAGAAATTCCGCCTATATTTCGGCAGTTGTTGCGCTGGTGCTGCTGCTCGCCTACATTTCATGGAGATTCCGGTTCGAATTCGCGATTGGGGGTATTATTGCGCTAGTGCATAACGTCGGCGTGACCCTTGCCTTTGTTGTGTTCATGAACTACGAACTCTCACTGTCCGTTCTTGCGGCCTTTCTGACGTTGATTGGCTATTCCATTAATGACACCATTGTCGTGTTTGACCGAATCCGCGAGAACATGAAGAAGCTCAAGGACACTAGTCTGGCCGACATCATGGATATTTCAATCAATGAAACTCTGTCTCGGTCGGTGATCACGTCCGTGACGGTGTTCTTGACAACTTTGGTGCTATACGTCTTCGGTGGCGAAGTGCTGCGCGGCTTCAGCTTTGTCATGATGGTCGGTGTCATCTGCTCGGCCTATGCAACCGTGTTTGTTTCGGCACCGGTCGTTGTTGAATGGGCTGAAAAAGCAATTCTAAAAGGCAAGAAAAAGTAATCTGATTTCAGTGCCTCGCGCCCCGCGAGAGCGGGGCATTTTTTTTGAAAAAGGTATCAAACCGTGGTCACAGCAGTACTGGGCGCCCAATGGGGCGATGAAGGCAAGGGCAAGATCGTTGACTACCTTAGCGAGCGGGCCGACGTTGTCTGCCGTTATCAGGGCGGTGCAAATGCCGGCCACACGATTATTGAGGGCGGCCGCAAGTTCGTCCTGCACTTGCTCCCGGCCGGAATTCTTAGACCGAACACGATTTGCGTCATAGGGGGCGGCGTGGTAGTGGACCCCGGTGCGCTGCTGGATGAGATCGCGCAACTGGAGGCCGCCGGAATAAATCTTGATGGTCGGCTCTTTGTAAGCCATCAAGCGCACCTGATTATGCCCTATCATAAGTTGCTCGATAGCCTCCATGAATCACAGGGCGAGCGGGTGAGAATCGGCACGACAGGCCGTGGGATTGGTCCGGCCTATGTTGATAAGGTATCTCGCGTTGGAATACGTATTGTGGATTTGCTCGATCGTGATTATCTTAGACAGAAGATTCGCGCCAACGTCGAAGAGAAAAACCGGCTTCTGTCCAAGGTCTATTCCGCTGCCGAGATGGATGTGGAGGCCATCGTCGAAGAGTATGTCGCATTTGACCAGAAGATTGACCCCTATGTGAAGGACGTGTCCGTTCTCCTTGACGAGGCGATTCGTGCAGGTAAGAACGTGATTCTGGAAGGAGCACAGGGAACACTTCTGGATGTGGATATGGGCACTTACCCCTTCGTGACCTCATCTAATCCTACCGTTGGCGGCGCCTGCACCGGACTTGGACTCGGACCCAGACGGATTGACAACGTAATCGGCATAATCAAAGCGTACACGACGCGAGTTGGTGAAGGGCCGTTTCCGACCGAAATCACTGACGGTGAAGAGCAGAGTCGGCTGCGCGAAAAAGGGGATGAGTATGGTGCAACGACGGGCCGGCCGAGACGTTGCGGCTGGTACGATGGGGTCGCCGCCCGTTTCGCAGCCCGCGTAAACAGTATTGACTCCTGGGCGGTGACCAAGCTTGACATCTTGACCGGCATGGAAAAGATCAAGTTTTGCGTGGCCTATACGGATGGCCAGAGAACCTACAAGAATTTCCCGTCGGACAGCAGGATATTGATGTCCGTGGAGCCCATCTACGAGGAGCTGCCGGGCTGGAAGGAAAGCCTAGACAAAGTGACCAGCTGGTCAGACTTCCCTCGCGAAGCACAAGAGTATTTGCGGTATATCGAGCGATTCACCGGCGTGCCCGTGTCCATCGCATCGGTCGGTGCCTCGCGGGAACAAACGATAATGTTGCAATAGACAAACAGGACCGGATTCAGCCTTGCATACTGCGAGAGTCCGGGACATGAGAGCGTAGCTCAGCAGGTAGAGCACCGCCCTTTTAAGGCGATGGTCCCGGGTTCGAATCCCGGCGCTCTCACAAGAAAGCCCGATGCGGATTGACGCTTCGGGCTTTAACTTTTGGGGCACATCCTTTGCGCTGAAAACAGGGTCACCCATATGAGGATGCATGGCAAACCGATCCTACATGTATGAACCGCAGGTGGACTCCAAAATCTACCACCCCGCTCCTCTTGCCACGCTGCACGCGGACAAAGGCGCGCACTTTGACCTTTTTCTCGGAGTTCCCACTCGCGGTGGACAACGCTATGTATTGTTCAAGTCCGCCGACCTCGATCTGACTGAGAGCAAACGAAAGGAACTTATCGAACGTGGCGTGAAATTCCTCTACGTGGCGGATGAAGATGCCGGCAACTACTTCACGTTCGTTGACCGCACCGTCGGAGATATCCTCCAGGCCGAGAGTGCCACGACCGAACAGAAATCAGCTCTAATCTATCAAACAACCGCGGCGCTGGTACAAGCCACCTTCACACGTCCCGAATCTCCAGTTTTGATCAAAACGAATCGTACGGTCGTCGAACATACGGTTGACGCCATCGCAAGCGATCCGGCAATGCTCAGGACAATGGCTGCAACCTTCACGCTCGACTACTCTCTTTATACTCACGCCGTTCATGTTGCGACCATAGGTACTGCGCTTCTGCTCGAACTTTACGGCCATGAGACGCGTGTGAAGGATGCTGCCATGGGCTATCTGCTGCACGACGTCGGGAAATGCCGGGTTCCCACGCAGATTCTTCGAAAAGGCGGCGTGCTCACTCCCATTGAGATGAAAGAAGTCGAACGGCACCCTGAACACGGAGTGGACTTGATGCGGCCTCACCCGGAAGTTCCGGAAGTGGCAATGGATATCATACTCTCACATCACGAGAAATTGAATGGCCGCGGTTATCCGAGGAGGCTTCCTCCAGAGAAAATATCTGTAGAGACCCGTGTTTGTACGCTGGTCGATATCTATGACGCTCTAACATCTCATCGCGTGTACAAGTCTGCCCTGCGAGGAGTAGAAGCATTAAGTTACATGCGCGACAAGATGTACGAAGAGATCGACATGGGTCTGCTCAAAGAATTGATTCGCGTTCTCGGTCCGCACAAAGACAAGTGACCGGTTCGTTTGCATTCATCAAGTTCGTGGTGGCATCGCCGATACTGAATATGGAGGGCGCACCACGCATGACGAAAAGACAATCACACGTGACAATCCGGGAGAGGGGGAACGATGACAGTTTACCGCGTACCTTCACACCGGTGAATCGCCGCAAGGACGGTGCGGTCTTGCGGCAGATCCGTGACCGTATTCGCGAGGGTTATTACGAATCAACGGAAATTCTAAAGCGAATCGCTGACAAGATTGTCAGCATGAAGTAATACAAGAAGGCCGGACACATTGTCCGGCCTTTATACTTTGTTGTGCGGTTGGTCTCTTACAAATCTCGAAATGTAGATTGCAGATACACAATTCCTGCTGTCACCGCAGTTTCACTTCTCAATCGTCTCGACCCAAGTTGGATAAACGTTGCACCGCATGAGCGCATCAATTCAAGCTCCCGTGTGTCAAATCCGCCTTCCGGTCCGACAATCAGCATTTGGATTCTCGCCGGGTGAATTGCCGAACGAGCTTCGCCCATCGCCTCCCCGGGATGAGCAACCCAGATATCGCAATTGGCACAAACTTGAAGAGCCTCTTCCAAAGCACCGACTCTCTCCTGCTCAATCAACCTCGCCCGTCCAGCCTGCTTCGTCGCTTGAACTGCCACGCGCCGCAGTTTTGACAGTTTGTTGTCGGTATAGAATTCCTGACTTCTCATCATTCTGACCCAAGTTAGCCGGCGAACGCCAAGCTGAACCGCCGCCGATACGACATCTTTTGCCGTGTCACCTTGCAAGCAGCCGCAAATGAGCTGATAATTCACAGTGGTCTCGCCGAATTCAACCAGAGTCTCTTGTACTTCAAGTTCTGACTCTGACTTGAGTATGCACTTATAGACACACCCCGTTCCGTCCGTGGCGAAAATTGTGTCTCCCGGGCGTACTCTGCGGACACGAATCAGGTGATGTCGTTCCTCTTCCGGTAAAATGACTCGATTATTGTCGATCTCCGCACCTTCGAGGAACACAAATTCGCCGTGTTGCTGAGTCACCATGCCCGCCCGGCTGTTAATGAACCTGAAACAAAATTGCGATCATCGCGATTCAACTCGTGCTGCATGACTAATTGTCCGCTTAAATTGATAAACCAAGAGTCCTTTTCCCACTCCAGTCGCGCCAACGGCCCCCACGATTCAATATCCAGCACACGACGGGGATTGCCTTCCTCCTCAAATCGGTCACTGAGCCTGCGGCCATAGGCAGCACCGACGCCTCCCGTGGATGAGTCGCTTAGCCGCCTTGTAATCTGGAAAGCCGATCCGAACATGTCCGTTTGATCGCTTCGTTCCTGCTCAAAGTCGTCCCAGAAAAGCCTGCCCAACTCCTCGCGGGAAACATCCGCGCGAAATGCTACATTCCAACGATCGTTTAGCTGCACGGACAGACTGTCTCCAAGCATAACCCTTCTGAATACGGTGGACCGCACCTGTCGCGGATTTAGCTCGAAGTCATAAGCCTGGTAACTTGCACTTATCCTGAACTCGGGGACGTGCACAATCCTTCCACCGGGAACATGCACAAGCCGGGATGTCAGCAAGATGAGCCTGGTCCAGCGGTTGTTCGCGCTATTGCGGCCAAAAATGTAAACGAGGTGATTCAGATCGGCAAGCGCCTGAACCTCCGCCGTCAAGTGCGAATTGACTCGCGACGTCGTTCCGATTTCGAATCTCCAGGCAAGCTCGTCTCGGTCATCGAAATTGTCTTCGGAACGGGTATCAAGTGTGTATTTGCTGAAAGCCGCCCGTGCTCGCAGCGAGCTTCCGCGCACTTTTGTCTGGCCCCGCAGCGCCAACTCCGTCTTCTGGCCGCTCAAAATCTCACCTCTGACAGTCTGCGTGGCACTCCTAAATCCTGCCGAAAATGATCCGCGGCTTCGTCCTTGAGCAAGCGCAAGCTCTCCGTTAAAACCGGACTCCAGCTCTTCAAGTCTGGAGCTTGCATCACGTCTGTCATCAAGCCGTGTGTCCAGGTAGCGCAAATCTCCGGTGCCGCGCAGAACTGCTCCAGCCCCCACTTCGTAAGCAAGTTCATCCTGAATCCGGATGATGCGTTCCTGCCGCAGTTGCGGCGGTAATCCGGTCGAAGACATGATTTCCCGTCGAGTCCAACCAATCTGCAGCATGGCCTCATTGGCCGAAGCTCCATAATCCTGTCTCAGATTATAGGACAGACCTGCATCGCTGCCTACTCGCCCGCCCGGCGCCTCATACTCAAAGTGTGCGTCAGCGTCGTGAAGTGAATTCGGACTTCCCCTGTACGAGAATTCTCCCCGGCTCCAAGTACCAAATCCGCTCTCGGTCACGTCATCTCTGGAATCGGCAATCAATCCGGCACCATGCTCAGAATTCAAGAATCGGTTCCATCGTACCGACGGCCCTAGTCCGGCCCGCGCAAGATGTGAACGATTTTCCTGTGCGAAACTTTGCGAATTGTTCCGCGGTCTGTCCACGTAATGTTGACCGCTGGCGCCACTCCAAAGACTGAACAGTCTCGATAGGTTTTTCTCGACAGACGTGTTCCAGCGCACATCGTGCCTCAGCCGTCCTTCACTCGACAAACCTCTCGACAGCCCCGTAATCCAATCCGCCGTGAATAAAACCCGCTCCGTCGAAGAGAAGCTCCGGTTCGCTCGTACGGCGCCAATCAATCGGCTCAGCTCTGCTCCTTCTTCCCATCTCACAGAGACACTGTCGCGCGGCACATCGGCCGGCGCCGGTGAAACAGCACGCGCGGTGGGTGCAGCCGCAACGATCATTGCGGTCAAGAATAGGAATGTAGAACGGTTTGGCATAGAAAAAAGGCGTGACAACGTCAAATAGTCGTCACGCCGAGAAGGTTCCAAGGAGGGAGATGCGCTATGCGCTCTTCTTTTTCAGCTCGACGAAACGCGCCGGTTTTTTCTCTAACACCGTGTCAACGCCGATAATGACTTCACCGATGTCCTTGCGGCTCGGCACGTCAAAGAATGCCTCTGTCAAGGTTTCTTCAGCGATGGCTCGCAGCGCACGAGCACCGGTCTTGCGGCGGCGCGCTTCACGAATAATTGCTATCAAGGCTTCCTTCTCAAAGGTGAGTTTGACACCCTCCATCTCAAACAGCCGTGTGTACTGCTTGACCAGAGCGTTACGAGGTTCAAGAAGTATGCGCATCATTGCCTCGTCCGAAAGCGGCTCAAGAACCGACACGACCGGCAGTCGGCCGATTAGTTCCGGAATGAGACCGAACGCATTCAAGTCCTCGAATATTACCTTCTTAACCACGTACTCATCACTGTTATCTTCCGGAATATAGCCAGCGCCGAAGCCCATCGGATACTTAGTAACTCGGCTGCGGACAATCTTCTCCAACCCTTCAAACGCGCCGCCCAGAATGAACATGATGTTCTTGGTGTTCATTTGAATGAACTTCTGCTCTGGATGCTTGCGGCCACCCTGAGGCGGGAGATTCGCGACCGTACCTTCAAGAATCTTCAACAGCGCCTGCTGCACGCCTTCACCCGATACGTCACGCGTTATGGACATATTGGGATCCTTACGGGCGATCTTGTCAATTTCGTCAATGTAGATGATGCCCATCTCAGCACGGGCGACATCATAGTCCGCGTTTTGAAGCAATCGTACGAGGACA
Source organism: bacterium (assembly GCA_013360195.1). Classification (NCBI taxonomy): domain Bacteria; species bacterium. Next base: position 155,890 of record JABWCQ010000001.1, on the reverse strand, counting down.
TTCTCCACGTCTTCACCGACATACCCAGCCTCAGTCAGTGTGGTCGCGTCCGCAATTGCGAACGGAACGTGAAGGAATCTCGCCATCGTCTGTGCAAGCAGCGTCTTCCCCGTTCCGGTCGGACCGACGAGCAGAATATTCGACTTCTCGATCTCAACGTCCGACGCCTGATCACTGCTGGCAATTCTCTTATAGTGATTGTAAACCGCGACGGATATTTTGCGCTTGGCGTCATCCTGCCCGATTATGTACTCGTCAAGTTTCCGCTTCATTTCGTGCGGAGTCGGGAATTCCGAAAGATTGATGCTCTTTCTTCCCGCGCGCGACATCGCCACAATCTGGTGTGCGTGCTCAACGCACACATCGCATATGGCAATGCCGTCTTGATGCTTGATCAAGGTCGCCACCTGATTCTCCGTCCTTCCACAGAAGGAGCAGACTTGCTCAAGACGTTGCTCAGTCACTTCCAATTCCTCTACTTCGCCTGGTTGCGCCGCGGGTGAATGATTTCATCGACAATGCCATAGGCTTTGGCGTCGTCCGCGGACATGAAATAGTTTCTGTCGGTGTCCTGCTCGATTTTCTCGAGCGGCTGCCCCGTGTGATGGGACAGCAGCACATTTAACTGCGCGCGCATTTTCAGTATCTCACGCGCCATGATATCAATATCCGAAGCCTGGCCCTGCGCTCCGCCAAGCGGCTGATGAATCATCACTCGCGCGTTCGGCAATATGCTGCGTTTGCCCTTGGCTCCCGCGGCCAGCAGGAACGCGCCCATTGATGCCGCCTGTCCGATACAGATGGTGGCCACATCCGGTTTGATATGCTGCATTGTATCGTAAATCGCAAGTCCTGCCGTGACAACTCCGCCCGGGCTGTTGATATACAGGCTGATGTCCTTTTCCGGATCTTCAGCGGCAAGGAAAATCAACTGCGCCACAACCAAGCTTGCGATATGATCGTCAATAGGTGTGCTGACAATGATAATACGTTCCTTAAGCAGGCGGGAATAAATGTCAAAGGCGCGTTCGCCTCTGCCCGTCTGCTCAACGACCATTGGAACTAAAGCCATGGAATGCTTTTCTCCTGTTTCTATCACTTTTTTCAAACTGTAATGATTTTGGACGGCTCGCCCCTGCCTTCAAACTCCGCCAAACTGACCGTGACCTTGTTCAGTTTCACGTTGTTCTCAAGATAAGAGAGAACTTTGCGTTCCTGCAAATCGTCCGAGATCTGCTGCATCTGTTCTTCCGTGAGCTTCTTCTTGAATTCATCGACCAGCTCGTCGTCGAGCGTGGCCAGATTCGCGAGCTCCTGTTCCATCTCTTCCTGCGTAGTCCGCAAATCGAACATCTGAATCAGTTTGTTTCGCAGCAGATACCAGCGCAGCGTCCAAATCGCCGACGGACGGTAGTCATCGCGAAACTTCTTCAGCGCATCTTCGTCCGGCTTGCCTTTTGAGTTTCGCGTCGCTTCCTCGGCCATCCGGTCCAGATAATTATCAAGCATGCGCGGCGGAACCTGAAAGACTGACCGCTTCATCAATTCATCGGCAACCAAGCGGAACATCTGCTGGCGCGACGTATGCCGGGCACGTGCCTCGATGTATTTTCGCATGTCCCGCCGCAGTTCATCGAGATTCTCAAGGTTCGGATTGACCAGTTTCGCGAAGTCGTCATCCAGCTCGGGAAGCTCTTTCTGCTGGATATTGCGGATGGTTATCTGCGCCCGCAGTGATTTCGAACCGGACTGGTCTGTGCGATGAAAAACCACATTGGCCGTCTGGTCACAGCCGAGCCCCAGGACACGTGACGCAAATTCCTCGCCAAACTGATGGCGACTCATGTCAATCGTGACATCCTTCTGCACATGACCGATAATCGGAACTCCGCCCTCGTCCAACTCCTGCATATCAAAGGTGATAACCGAATGTAAGTCCACCGGATTCTCAGAAGGGACTAACACTGCCTGAGACTCTCTGAGACTCTCAATGGCCGTTTGGATGTCATCATCAGATGCTTCCGGCTCCTTCAGCTCAACTTCGATTTCTGAAAGCTCCGGAATCACGATCTCAGGCAGCGTTTCCACGATGACTTTGAAGGTCAAAGGCTGCCCTGGCTCAAAACTGATATCACGCATTTCCCCGGGCGAAATCGGAAACAGCTTTTCCCGGTCGAGCGCACTCTTATACGCTTCCTGAAGGACCTTCTGGACAGTGTCTTCCGTCACCGCCGGACCAAACTTCTGCACAAGGACATTCCTCGGCACCTTTCCCGGCCGGAACCCCGGTAACCGCGCCTGCGACATCACCGCCGCCAAGTTGCGCTCCAACTGACTCTTCATGTACTCAGCCGGAACCGCCACCTTCAACTCGGTTTCTACATCGTTAAGTCTATTATTTTCAACGGTTATGTCCAACGTTTCCTCCAACGGGAAATTTGTGCGAAAGGGGGGACTCGAACCCCCACATCCTCTCGGATACCAGAACCTAAATCTGGCGCGTCTGCCAATTCCGCCACTCTCGCGCCTAAAACACAAAAATACAAATTCATAACCCAATTATCAAGCGAGGGCGGTGACAGCTCTCCCCGGGTCAGGCACATTTTGCCTTTACTCTGCACCCAAAGTTCGCTACATTGGCTGAATTCGGCAACTCCGAATCCTCTATGAACGCTAAACTCGCCATTCTGTTCCTGACGATTTTCATTGATCTTCTCGGTTTCGGGTTGATCATTCCGGCATTGCCATTCTATGCCGAGAGTTTTGGTGCAAGCTTCATAACGATCGGACTGCTCTCTGCATCTTATTCCCTGATGCATTTCCTCTTCTCGCCGCTGTGGGGAAGGTTGTCAGACCAAATCGGTCGCAGACCTGTCATGCTGATTGGGCTGGCTGGATCGGCGCTGGCATTTCTGATGTTTGGATTGGCCAAGACGCTGCCCATGCTCTTTGCCGCAAGAATATTAGCCGGAATCTTGTCCAGCGCGACTCTTCCCACCGCACAGGCATACATCGCTGACTCAACAACGGTCGAAGACCGCGCCAAGGGCATGGGACTCATCGGTGCTGCCTTTGGTTTAGGTTTTATCTTTGGACCGGCGGTCGGTGGAATTCTCACCAAGTACGGCTATGGTTTCCCGGCTCTCGTCGCTGCCGGAATGTCGGGGCTGAATTTCATCTGGGCAGTCTGGAAGTTGCCCGAAACCCTGACTCGCAAGTCTGACGAAAGCCATCGCCGATTGCTTTCAGCGGATGCCTTGAAGTTGATCTACTCTACACCGGTCCTCGCGATTTTGATCGGTATATTCTTCGTTCAAGTCTATGCCTTCTCGCAGATGGAAGCCACCTTTGCTCTCTTTTCCGAGCACCGGCTCGGACTGGATGCCCAGCATGTTGGATGGATTCTCGCCGAAGTGGGAATAATATCTGCCATCATTCAAGGAGCACTGCTGGGCAAACTGGTGCGTGCTTTTGGCGAAGTTAAACTTGCTCGCACAGGCCTTGTGTTGATGGCCGTCGGATTGGTGACCACCGGAATAGTAACGACAACACTACAAATGGTTATGGCGGTACCTCTGCTCGCCATCGGCTCCGCTTTGATGAATCCTACCATCAACTCTCTCATCTCGAAAGCCGCACCGCCGGATAAGCAGGGATTGACGATGGGAACCGCTCAATCACTCGCTGCGCTCGCTCGTGTATTCGGTCCGCCCAGCGGTACGGCGCTGTTTCAATTCTTCGGGCCGTCCGCGCCGTATTTAGTAGGCGGATTACTGATGGCCTCCGTGTCGTGGATAAGAATGTCCGGACGGCGCTGAACACACAAGGTACTCACAAAGAAAGGCCCGGTCATCCGGGCCCTTTTTGTTTCAAGTCTAGTCACGCTACTTGTCGTACTCTTCAAGAAAACGGCAGAGTTCGCGCACATTGTCCTGCGAGCCGACAAACAGCGGTACACGGTCATGCAGTCCCTTGGGAATAACGTCGAGAATGGATTGCGTGCCGTCCGTCGAAAGTCCGCCCGCCTGCTCGATCACCATCGACATCGGTGATGCCTCATAAAGCAGCCGGAGTTTGCCTTTCGGATTCTGAGGATCCTTGAAATCGAGCGGGTACATAAAGATCCCGCCGTACAACAGCGTTCTATGCACATCGGCAATCATCGAGCCGATGTAACGCAGTGAATAGGGCGTCCCGCGAGACTTGTCCGGAGTCATGACATGGTCAATGTATTTTTTGACACCTTCGCTCCAATAATGGTAGTTTCCCATATTGATACTGAAGTACTTCCCGTGCTGCGGAATCTTCATGTCCGGATGTGAAAGCAGAAACTCGCCCAGCGACGGCTCCAACGTAAATCCGTTCACTCCGTGCCCCGTGGTGTAAACCATCATGGTCGAGCTTCCGTAAACAATATACCCTGCCACAACCTGCTTTCTCCCCGGCTGCAGCAAATCGGCCTCGGTTCCCGGCGTGTTGTCGGGACTGATTCGCCGGTGAATCGAGAATATGGTGCCGACATTGATATTCGCGTCAATATTCGAACTTCCGTCCAGCGGATCGAACGCCAATGTGTATTTCCCGTAATGAAACTCATTGGGAATCGGTATCATTTTCTCGCGCTCTTCGGAGGCCATGCAGCAGAGAACTCCGGCATGATCGAACGCTCTGTAAATCATGTCATTGCTGATTTCATCCAGCTTCTGCACGATTTCGCCCTGAATATTCGTGTGCCCTGCGGCTCCGAGAATGTCGGACAGTCCCGCGCTGCGCACTTCTTTGGTGATTTGTTTTGCTGCAAATGCCAGCTGATGCATCAGACGGGTCAACTCTCCCGTTGCGCCCGGGTATTTTTCCTGTTGCTCTATGAAATGCCGCTCAATGGTACATGTACGGAGGGAACTCATCGTGTGCCTCAAAACTCCAGTAAGGGTAGAAATTCCGCAAATCCGTGAATGACGTGATCGGCTTCACTCAAGTATTGCGGAGGTAAAGTTGTGGTAATTGCCGCCGTTCTCAGTCCGGCGGCCTTCGCGGATCGAATGCCGAGCGGCGCATTCTCGAGCACCAGACATTCCTCGGCGGACAATCCGGATCCGCGCAGAGCTGTTGCATAGGGATCCGGCGCGGGCTTGCCTTTGCCATACTCTGCCGGTGTATAAATATGTCTGAACAGCGCGAACTCTTCGTCCGACATGACCGCTTCCAGATTACTCCGGATCGACCCTGTCACAATGTCGCATGCGATTCCCCTGCGATTCAATTCACGAAGGATCTCGACGGCCTCCGGAATCAGGCCTTTCGGTGCCATTGATCGATAAAGCATCCGCTTCTTCTCGATTAAGGCCTCCTGCTGTTCCGCCGAATAATCAAGTCCATGTTCGGCAAGCAGCCTCGCAACCGTATCTTCGGCCTTTTCCCCTTCGTTCATTTGAACGTAGTGGTCGTCAAGATGGATACCGATTTCACCGAGAATTTGTTCCCACGCGATAACATGTGCGGGAATCGAATCTATCAACGTTCCGTCAAAGTCGAAGAAAACCGCCTTGATCATTGCGCGATTTCTTCCAGTCTGGCCGTGAAGTGTCTGAGCACCGGCGCCTCATAAGTCAGACGCATTCCCTTGATACTGTGCCGCTCCTTGTGCAAATCGACGATGGATTCCGCCACATAGGTCATGTGAGCGGTCGTATAAACTCTTCGCGGGATTGCCAGCCTGACCAATTCAAGATGCGGTGCCACGTGCTTGCCCGTTTTCGGGTCCTTGTGCCCGAACATGAGAGAACCGATTTCGACACCGCGAATTCCCGCCTCGCGGTAAAGTGCGCTTGTCAACGCGACGCCCGGAAACTGCTCCGCGGGTATATGATCGCAGAATGCCTTTGCGTCAATGAACACCGCATGCCCGCCGACAGGCCGCACAATCGAAATTCCCGCGTCTGTAAGCATATCGCCAAGATAGCGGACCTGAGCCGTTCTGTATTGCAAATACTCCTGCTCCATCCCCTCATACAACCCGATGGCCACCGCTTCAAGGTCGCGTCCCGCAAGCCCGCCGTAAGTCGGAAATCCTTCAATCAGAATGAGCTTCTGCTGCAGCTTGCGCGCCAGTTCACTGTCATTCATCGCGATGAAACCGCCAATGTTCACCAGAGCGTCTTTCTTGGCTGACATCCAGCAGCCATCGGCATAGCTGAAAAGCTCCCGCGCTATTTCAATGATCGACTTTCCTTTGTAGCCCGGCTCATATTCGTGGATAAACCAGCAGTTCTCCGCGAATCGTGCGCAATCAATGAAGAACGGGACGCCATGCTGTTTGCAGAGTCTGGCAGTCGCCCGAATGTTTTCCATACTAACCGGCTGACCGCCGGTGGAATTGTTCGTGACGGTCATCACGACCATCGGAATATTATCCTTGTTCGACTTAAGATTCGACTCAAGTTTTTCGAGATCCATGTTCCCCTTCCACAGCTTGCCCAGCTGTGGATCAAGTGCCTCTTTTACCGGCAGGTCAAGCGCTTCGGCTCGGTTCATTTCGACATTCGCGCGCGTCGTGTCAAAATGTGTGTTGGAAATGACCGTCTTCCCTTCTCCGCAGATAGTCGAGAAAAGCAGATTCTCGGCCACACGCCCCTGATGAGTGGGAATGACGTTGGGAAAGCCCGTGATGTCCCGGACCGCCGACTCGAACTTGAAAAAACTCTTCGAGCCCGCGTAACTTTCGTCACCAATCATGAGTCCCGCCCACTGTTGATCGCTCATGGCACCTGTGCCGCTGTCGGTCAGCAAGTCCACGTAAATTGCGTCGGCGGGAATCAAAAAGACGTTTAGTCCGGCACGCTGCAGTAGTTCAACCCGTTCATCGCGCGTTGTTCTGCGTATCTTTTCTACAACTTTAATTCGAAATGGTTCGGCTGGAAAGCGCATTGGTAGTAAATACTCTCTTGAAGCTAATTGGAAGCCAGTGCATAGATGGGTACCGGCCCGGCCTGCGCGGCAGGGTGGTAATTCGTGCGTATGTAGTCTGCTAAATGCGGATAATTGGAAAGCGGATACCGAGTAAACGAGTATGGATAATACTCAACAAACGACAGATCAAAAATCAGTTTCGGCTGATTCTTCTTCAAGTCTTCGATCATCATCTCCATCGCGTCCGGACGGGCATACGGTCGCGGACTGGTGGAAAACGGTGAATATCCCGTCACATATTCACACAGAAAGTCGCGTACCGCCGGCGTGCGCTTTGAGTGAAAGTATATCTGCGGACAATATCCCCATACGAAAATTCTCTCGTTGGGAAAACTCTGCTGAGCTGCGAACTCCGCCAATTCAATTTCCAGCCCGCCCAAATCCAGGGATTCAGCGGAAACTCCCTTGGGCGGCGCGGAGGGATCCCAGATTCGCCACAACGGAAAATGCAGGATCGCCATGATGGCTCCGACCGCTAGACTTGCCTTCACCCCTCGTTCAATCCAGCCGCCTCGCTTGACGAGTTCGATTGCGGATAGCGCGGCAAGCAGCGCCATCACCGGCAATGCCTGAATATAATAGTGCTCAAAGAAGCGCGAGCCGGAGGAAACGGCAAGAGCCGAGGCAATCAGCATCGCCAGAATGACACGGTTCCTTGCCTTGAATGCAAGATAGATTCCGGCAAATGCCAGCAGGAACGGAACAACAGCCTGCCGGATGATTTCAATCGTTGTATACCATGCCGCCAGCAGGAATCCTGCAATTCCCGTGTCTCCTGCATACATCATGGGAAATCGTACCCACGACTCATAGGCCCAGCCCAATCCGTCTCGCTGCATGTATGGAATGAGCAGCACAAGCCACGGCAGGACCACACCTGCTGCAAACGGCACAACCTCCCTTGTGCGCAGAGGAAGTAACAATATCATTGCCGGAATTGCGAAAAACACGAGGCTCTGCCGGAACATTACCGCAATCCCAAGCAAAGTCCCGGCAACCATCAATGTTCGGTTCAGCCTGACACGGGTCAAGAGGAGCAAGGATGCAAGTGTAAACACAACTCCCGGCAGCTCGACGTTCAGCGCATGCAAGTCCCGCGGCGGACCAAAACTGTTGGCAAGCAGGAAAAAACTCAGCGCTGAGGCCCATACCGGAACATCCGGTAACAATCGCTGACCAAGCCGCATCGTCAGTGCCAGCGCGATAAACCACAGCACAATCCCGGTCACCTGAATGACCAGCAGCGACTCGCCCAACACGGCAAACACGCACCAATAGAGGAATACAATTGCCGGCGGTTTGGTCGAACCAATCAAGTCAAGCCCGGGCAGCAGTCCTTGTGACAGCGCTTGCGCACCGACCGCATATTCAGCTTCGTCAACGTTGTAAAAGACCGGATCAAACAATCCCCAGCGGCAAACCAGAAAACCTGTCGAAAATACGGCCCATACGGCCCAAAATGCAAAGCGCCCGCGTGGGCGCATTACTCTATCCAACGGGTGAAAATACTCAGTGCCTGTTCCCATCCATGGCGCGTTGCCAGCGTCCACAGCGTATGGATTGGCACTATCTCCTCAACACCTTCAAGATTTGCCGCCGCAGATGCCAGATGCTGTTCCAAATCACCGTAAAGCATCACACGAAGCGAGTTTCTCGCCGAGAGCATTGTCGCCGTTCTCAACCTGAGCAATTCCTGTTGCGCCGCATTTGCATCCACAGACTCATTCAACGTTGCCGTCGGAAATGCAACCCACTGAACTCCCGCCTTTGCCGCCTGCTTAAGGGCTTGCGGTTCCGGTTCAACAAGCACCCCCACTTCCTGCCGGGCTCCTTCAATTCTCGCTCGGAACTCCACGACAGGATCAAAATGAGTAACAGGACGGCCTTCATCGGAAATCAAGACTCTGTCCGGCGCGTTACCCAGACTATTCACCGAGTCTATCTGCTGCAAACTTGCGTGTACGCACAACAGCGGAAGTCCCGGACGGTCGAACAGACTCATTCCGCTCTTGTGGAAGGCCTCTGTCCCTGCACTCACGACAATGCCCGCCGCACCCGCACGTGCAGCGGCATAGGCAATATCGAGTTCATCCATTCCGGGAATGACAGAGGCAACTCGAGGATACAACTCGAGAGACACAAATATGCGTGGCTTCACGCGCGGGTTTTCCCGTACCTTCGTCGCAGTGCTTCCACAACATGCGGCGGCACGAAACTGTCGACCGACCCTCCCAATCGGGCAACTTCGCGCACAATGGAGCTGTTCAGATATGTGTAGTGCTCGCCCGGCATCAGGAACACGGTGGAAATCTTCGGAGAAAGCACACGATTCGCCAGCGCGATCTGAAACTCATAATCAAAGTCCGATACCGCTCTCAAACCCCGGATGATGGCACACGCATTTTTGCTCTCCGCAAACTCCACAAGAAGCCCGTGGCACGCGTCCACCGCCACATTGGGCAGGTGTTCGATAGACTTCTGAATGAGTTCCTTCCGCTCGTCGGTCGAAAACAGCGGCGATTTCTGAGAGTGAACAGCAAGCGTAACGATTACTTTGTCGAATAGCCCGGCCGCTCTCTCGATAACATCAAGATGACCATAGGTTATCGGATCGAACGTGCCCGGATAAATAGCAGTTTTCATGTGCTGTTCGATAATCTCTTGAATATCTCGATCTTCATACCGTCTTCAAGCCGGATGCACTTGCATTCGTCCATCATTGCTTTGACAATTAGAATTCCGCGGCCATGATCTTCGAATATATGCTCAGGCGACGTCGGATCCGGAAGTGAAGTCGTCTCGAAACCCGGTCCGAAATCTCGGACGGAAACTCGCAGGCCGTCTGCCTTGCCTTCAATCTCAATTGTAACAGGAATGTCCGCCTGCTCCTTGTGCGCGTGCACGATGGCATTCATGACAAGCTCTGTCACACAAATACCGATATCGGCCAAGGCATCCGCTTCAAACCCCAGTCCTGTGGCAAATGCCTCAACAAACTCATCGACCTTCTCAATCTGGTCGACCGAAGAGGGAATCGTCAATACTTCAATGCGTTTCGGTCGCGTCATACTTCACCACAGATAAGGTCAAATCATCCATTGTCAAATCCGGCACATTGAAGGAATGCACCTCGTGACTGATGCGCCGGGCCAATTCATACGCGGAAAGAGAGCGGTGCTTCAATGTAACATCAATCAATCTTGACAAGCCGAATTCCTCGTCGGCCTCATTACGCGCCTCCGTCACACCGTCAGTGTAAAATATCAGGACGTCACCGGGCACCAGCTCCACTTGAGCTTCGACATACTTTGCCTCAGGCAGCACACCCAGAATCGGGCCGCCCGTATCCAGCAGCCGCGGCTCTTCACCGACCCGCAGCAGCAGCGGCGGATTGTGCCCCGCGTTCGAATAAGTTAACACATTGTATTTCCGGTTGAGCACGCCATAAACCGCCGTCACAAAACTGTCCGGTGGATTCGTTTCAACAAGAAACTCGTTTACCCGTTCGAGAATAGTCCGAATGGCATAGTGAGCGCGAGACTCGATTCGGATACACGCGCGGAAATTCGCCATCAGAAGCGCCGCGGCCACTCCGTGTCCGGCCACGTCACTCATGATAATACCCAGATCATCTTCCGTGATGTTCACAAAGTCGTAGTAATCACCGCCGACTTCGCTGGACGGGAAGTTCATTCCGCCCAAATCATAAGGCGCAAATGCCGGAAATACTTTGGGCTGAAAACTTGTGTGAATCCGCCTTGCGAGTGCAAGCTCCTCGGCGATTCTCTGAGTATGCTGCCGTTCACGGTCCGCGCGGGCACGTTCCAACGCAACTCCGGCGTGGCTGGCAAACGTAAGCAAGGTGCGCAAATCCCGTTCACTGAAGGCGTCCAGTTTGTCAGATTCGAGGTTGAATGCGCCGATTAGCTCGTCACGCACAAATATCGGAACGGCGAGCTCTGACTGCGTCGTCGGCCTGACTTCGACATACCGCGAATCCTTGTGGACATCGGGCACGTAGAGCGGTTTGCCTGAAAACACCACGGTGGCAACGATACCTTCGCCGTGCTTGACGCCTTCCTGAAACTTCGTGTACACGCGGCGCCGCTGCGCTCCGCCGTAGCCCGCCAGCATGTCCACCTCAATCTGCTGCATCACCTTGTTAAAGACGAAAATTCCGGCGGCGTCGAATTCGACAACCTGCCGGAGTGACTCAAGAATCGCCCGCAATACATCTCGGATATCCGCCGCGCTGGAGAGCCGTAAACTGACTTCTTGCAGAATGGCGTTTTCCTGACGTTCCCGCTCAAACTCAGCCTGCAGCCGAAGATTCTGCCGCGCGGAACCGATCTCTTCCAGCAGTGATTGCAGCTGTTCAATTTGCAGCGTACCAAGCTTCGCCGGATCGTCAACGCGCAGAAATTCGTACACCCGCCGTTCCAGCTCCTCCAGTGCGGCAAGTGAACGCGTCGCGTCGAGCCCCGCGTCAACTCTGCCGGGCAAATGGTGATCTGGAACGTGCGGATCGATCACATCAGTTGAAGCTCTTAACTGCGCTTTCAACAGTTTCGTGGCTATCGAATACCGAGTTCAGTTTCGTGATGACAAGGAGCGATTGTATCTTTTCGGTGGTCCGAGCGAGTTTCATTTCACTGCCCGCGTTTTTCAGTGTCGTATAGGCCGACACCAGCAGTCCGATACCGGAGCTGTTCATCCACTCTACTTGGCCGAGGTCAATAACAACCTTCTTCAGATTGTTGCTGACCGCATGCTTCATCGCTTCGTGGAACTGCGCCGATTCCGGGCCGCCCATAATCTTGCCGGATAGTTCGACAAGATAAACTCCATTGTTCTCAGTCGTCTTCAATTTCATTGCCGGATGGCTCCTTCAAAGGTTCGATTCTTGTATTTGAAAAAAACTTATAGCGAAACTATGTCCGCGTCAAAACTTGCTGACCGCGCCGGTAACACTGTCCGCAAAGATAAACACGGAATCAAATCGCGTCATCTTGAACACGGTCATGACCTTCGGCGAACAGCCCACCAGCGCCAGCTGGCCGCCGCTGTTCTTGATGGTCGTGTAGGCGGACACCAGTAGTCCTACTCCCCAGCTGTTCAGCCAGTCCACTCCGCGCAGATCCACGATGACATTACGGCCGCCGCGCTGCACTGCTTCTTTGACTTGGGAGTGGAATCCCTCCGAATCGGGACCGCCCATCAATTTGCCGGCGAGCTCGATGACATAGACGTCCTGATCCCAGAACGATCTCATCTGCATGATCTGCTGCTCCTCTGCGTATGTTCTGGTTCTCAGTACCGCGTGCGCCTGAGATCAAGCAGTGCGTCGATGAAGAACCGCTTGGTCGGGTCGTGATCGGGATGCAAATGAATCCCCTTCAGGATTTCAAGTTCCTCGTTCGAAGGATTCATCAGCAGCATCTGCTCTTCATCCGCCAGCAGGTCCTGCAGCCCGCGATACAGATACCCGTGCTTGGGGGACAAACTTAAGTACTTAAACGCCTCGGGGCCGAGAAGCAGCTCCTCAACTCGCAGATTCAGTCCTGCCGAAACCTTCTCGAGAAACTCGATGGTCGGCGAAGATCGTCCGTTTTCGACCAGAGACAAATAGGAACGGTTCACGTGGACGGCCTTGGACAGCTCGTCTTGTGACATGTCAGCGGCCTTGCGGGCATCGTGCAAACGCTGGCCGACATTGATGGGAAGGGCTTTGTTTTGGTTCATGGTCTATAAGATACGGAGGGCTTGTTAAATTGTCAACAAGACTAAATCGTGACTCTCTACCCGTCGTACATAACCCTCACTGGCCAAGTGCTGCACCAATACCTCGGCTATCTGCGGCACCATACCAGCCACCGCGAATCGTATCCGCTTGAATTGCTTGAACTCGCGAACGAGCCGGGCCAACTTCGACGGCATGTCCTCGTTGCTCTAATCCGGCACGAACATCCTGTGTATGCTCAGGCTCCATGACCAATCTGTCCGGAATCCACTGCTGGTGAATGCGGGGATAGTCAAGCGCCGCCTGGATATCCATACCGTAATCAATTGAATTTACAATGGTAAGAAGAGTTGCCGAAATAATCCTCGGACCTCCCGCGCCTCCTGCGAGAATGAACGGTTGCCCATCCTTCAGCACGATCGTTGGGGACATGGAGGAGAGAGGCTTCTTCCCGGGCTCGATTTCATTCACCGCTTTACCGACAAGTCCGAAGAAATTTGCCTTGCCCGGTTCGGTTACGAAGTCATCCATTTCATTGTTGAGAAGGATGCCCGTCCCGGGGACGGTGATGCATGTGGCAAACGGCGTGTTGACCGTTGCCGTAACCGAGGCCGCATTGCCAAATTCGTCAACCACACAAAAGTGAGTCGTATGATGATTAATCAGGGACTCAAACTTCCACGGATCTCCCGGGTCTGGCTTAGGGGCGTGCCGCGTGCGCGAAACCTTGCCGCGCAGGGAGTCAGCGTACGTCTTGCTGATGAGCGCCTTGGTGGGAACCGGCGTAAATGCCGGGTCGCCAAGAAACTCGGCACGGTCGGCAAAGGCGAGGCACATGCTTTCCGCAATCAGATGCAGTGACTCAGAGGACCCCGCACCAAGAAAGCCAAGCGGAAAGCCTTCGAGAAGATTGAGAATCTGAATCAAATGAATCCCGCCCGAACTCGGCGGCGGCATCGAGATGACTTCAAATCCTCGATAGGTCCCTCGAACCGGTTCGAGTAAGGCCGGACGATAGTTGGCTAAGTCCGCCGTGCTGATAAGTCCGCCTGACTTCCGCATGAACTCAGCGATGAGTTCGGCCGTTTCTCCGGTGTAGAATTCCTGCGCCCCATGCTCGGCCATTCTTCGCAGCGTTGCGGCAAGGTCTTTCTGCACCAGCCTCTCCCCCGCAGCCAACTGTTTGCCGGTCTCGTCAAAGTAGATCAAAGACGAAGCAGGATCCAGCATAAACCGCGTCGCGTATCTTTCAATAACGCTGGCGTAGTAATCGTCCAGAATAAATCCTGTGTCTGCCAGAGCAATGGCCGGAGCAAGGAGTTCCTCAAACGTCATCGTGCCATAATCGCGCACGGCAAGGTCAAGCGCGGCAACCTGTCCGGGAACTCCGGCCGCCAGAGTTGAATACAGACTTAAATCCGTCCGGTCAGCTTGCTTGCGCGGCACAAACATCAAGCGTGAAGCCCTGGCCGGCGCTACTTCTCTGCCGTCAATCGCAACCTGCCTCCCGTCTGCCATATGGAGGACGATAAAACATCCTCCACCGATTCCGCTCGAATAGCCCTCGGTCACACCAAGCGCCATCGCTACTGCGCAGGCGGCGTCAACCGCGTTACCGCCTGCCTCAAGAATTTGAAGTCCAGCCCGGGTCGCATTGGAGTCCGCCGAAGCAATCATGGAGTGCTTCGCCCATGCGGGGCGCCGCGTCGCACCATTTGCCGGGATGACAGCCAGTGCGAGAAGTATCAGGAGTGTCAGATAGGCAGTGTTACTGTTGGGCAAGAATCACGGCTCCTCTACGGCAGTGCTCTGACTTGATAATAACCAAGCGACACATCCAGCGCATTGGTGTGAAGGAAATAATTGGTCACAGGCTCACCGACTATGGTCGGAAGTCCTCCCAGTTCAAAGAAGAATTCAACTCTGTATGCGGCTGCACCGGGCACCGCATTCCAGCGTAATTCTACGTCGTTTCCGGAGGGGAAAATTGTTAAGTCCGACGGAGCTGCGAGCGGTAAACCGGGCGTCGCGTCAATGGGGATGATTAGTTCCGGCGTTTCTTGATCGTTTGAACGAATCACCAGCCCGCTCAGGCTCGGGTCACCGCACAATTCTCGTCCAAGAAAACTCAGTCTGAGGGTGTCCACTCCGGCCGGCTCGACAATGCCGCTCACTGGTAGCACGGATACCCACCGCGGTCCGAGAGCAAACCTGCGCGATTCGAAGTTCCCGATTCCGGCCTGATTTGACAGCACAGTAAGTCCGACTGTCTTCTCGGCATTCTGAATTCCAATCGTTGCGCTCTGCAATCGAATGGTTCCCATATTACCATAGAACACTCTCGCCTCGCCGCGCGCCGTTAACAGAATCTGGAAATTATAAGTCCCCTGATTTGGAGCAGTTCCGGCTCTAACGTTTTCGTAATGCACCGCGGCCGAGTCTGCACCGTTTGTCCAGAACCGGACGTTTGTTCCCGCCAGTTGCGGTTTCAAATCGTCCCACCACGCAAAAATAGCTGCGCCGGCGGCACTCGCGTTTGGCAATGCCGTATTTGTGAAAGTTTCATTGATGCTGTCGGCAAAACTAATCCAACCGTTCGCGCTCACCCAGATGTCGTCATACATTTGTCCATAGAACGGAAACTCGAACGGCAGCGCGTATGGACCGCGTACCATATCGCCTTCGCCGTCCACCCAGGTTATCGGAGTGCCAAGGGCACCAATGGGCAACCAGGAATAGATTGGCCCGCATTGGTCATCGGAATCCTGCCACCTGTAGCCGAATGCGTCAGGTCCGCCAGTGTCTGCAATCGCGGTTCCATTTTGAAACAGCACCGAGTACACAAGGTCGGAGCCTCCGGTGTTTCCGACAAGAATAATTTCTTCTTCCACGGACGTTGTGTCCACTGCAACTGAAATCGCGGCCGGAGCGGCGTCAATGTTAGGCGGCGGGCCGACGAATACGTCATCAACATACCAGCCTTCCTGCACGAGCGCTCCGTCGCTTGTCTGTCTGAAGCGAATGTTCACGAGGCTCCCTGCAGGAAACTGCGCAAGCGATACGCTGACTGTTTGGAAGGCTCCGTTGCTGCCGGTAAACGGACCGGCAACCAATTGCGCGCCCGTGCCGTCAAACACTTCGACAAATCCGAAATCAAATCCCGATTCAAGCTGGAACCAATGCGAAAACGTCAGAACTGCGTTATTTCCAAGCAGAATAGGCGGTGAAGTCAGCGTAGCATTCTGATTTGAACTGTACTGCCCTGCACCTTCCAGACCGCAGTACCATGCCTGCGTCGGCGAAGCGGCCCGGCGTGTGGAGAGATGCCATTGGTCCTGCTCGCCTGAATGTGTCCATCCGTTTGTGCCGGATTCCATATCGTCGAAAAAGACAGGATTACCGACCACAGCCGTGATGGCAATGGTGGTGTCGAGTCCTTCGAATGAAGTCAGATGAAGTTGACAATTCACCGCGCCCGGTGAGACGAATCCGCCGCCGATACTAAGTGAGAGCGTCATATCATTTGCTGCTGAATCAAACGGTGCCATCGCAGGCCACGTCGAATTACCGTTTAATATGGTCACGTTGGGTGTACTCGTGGTCAAGACTCCGGTAAGCTCACCTAAACTCAGCAATCCGGTATTGCGTAAGTAGATGGTCAAACCCACTCCTTCGCCCGGCTCTACCGTGCCGTCGTTGTCACCGTTCAGCTCTTCCTGAAACTGCCTTACTCGCTTGACTTGATAGTCCGGCGGCACAAGATTCACAGCATATCGCGCGACGAATATGTTCGCAGGCAAATTCTCTTGTGCGAGAGGAAGAATGCGATTCGGCGCAGGCCAAAATCCGTCGCTGGCGCCGCCAACTTCGGTCGTGAAGCCGAAAATCTTCGGCTTTGTAGTCTGCTCGCCGTAGCACCAGTCGTTGCAGTCGCCGTTCACATCGTACAGCACAGCCCACGGTTGTCCGACCGTGTAGACGGCTCCGTTCACCTGCTGGATGTAAAACTGCATCGAGTCACCCATCAGTTGAAAAGTCGCATCGTCTGCCGTGAAACCACCCTGATATCCCGATGATCCCCACGAATAGAGAATCAAGTTGGAATAAGTATGGTAATTCATTGCCACGGTGAAATTGCGCGAGTTGATGAAGTCGCGCATCACCTGAGTCTCGGGCTCTGAGAACGGGCCTGTGCCGCGATACGTTTCCGAACTCGGTGTCGGCGAGGAGCCGTTATTGTCGAAACCCCAGTTGAATCCCCAGTTCCGGTTCAAATCCACACCATAGCTTCCTCCGCCGTTGTTGCGCCGGTTCTTGCGCCACATGCCGCCGCCATTGGGATTCGTTTGCTGATTGTAAAGATAACCGTCTACATTGATGCAGGGAATGAAGTAGAACTCGCGTGTGTTCACGAGGTCGGTAATATGCTGATTGACTCCGTATTGGTCAGTCAGGTGGTCCATGAAAAGGAACAGCACTTCCATCGCCGCCGGTTCGCGTGAATGGATCAGCGCGTCATAAAGCAGCTCGATCTCCTCTTCGTCCTGATCGGGATTGTCGCTTATTTTCATCGCCCAGATGTCCCGGCCCTCAAGCGTTGTCCCAATGGAGAATCGCGCCGTGGTGATGCTGGGATGGTTCGCGTGTATCGAATCCATCGCCGCGAGGATTTCCACGTGCGTCTTGTAACCGCCCATTAAGTCGAGCGAACCGCCTTCACGGGCGCGGCGAGCGTAGAACTCTTCCAAATCCTGATGAATGACATCCCACCGGTAACCCAGACTCGCCAGGTAATCAAAGTTGTGCGGCAGTGCGGCCACCAAAACTCCGGGTGCGCCGTCCTGAGGCATGATGTCAAGCATATCGTCGCTCAGCAGTTTCTTTTCATGAGCGAGATCTTTACCGAAAACACGAATTAACGAGTGATGCGGAGCGTCATCGGCTGCATATGCCGCCACGGCTCCGAAGAGGAAAATGAATAACAAAGTGAGCGAACGTAACATAAGACACCTCAATGCATCGCGCGGGCCAATAGGCCGCAGAAAGTACAAATACACAGATACTATTTACGAAACTTGATCTAATTCCCGGGTCTCGGCGGCGCACCGCCGTTCAAAGTCACCGCATAGGCACGCGCCGCGTCCGCAGGGACGCCGAGCGTATAGTGAGTGTCCGCAATCGATGTGACCAGCGGAACAAACACGGTATCATTGGGCAGCGACGTCCAAATCGTATAACTATTCGCCTCGTGCGCAACCCAATGTAAACTTAATATGCCGTTCTGCGAGGCAATCACCGTCTGCGGTACGAACGGTGTGCCCCCCTGAAGCAGGAAACTCACGCCGGTTCCGCCCGCATCTTCATCCGACGACTGAATTGTAAGCGGCAGGGACATAACGCCCTGACTGAGCGAATTATTTTTGAACCGCAGGCGAATCTCCTGAACACCTTGCGGAGGAACCACCGCGTAACTACCGCTCAAGATACGCAGCGAAGCATCGGCGGTGTCCGGTCGCGCAATGCGCAGAGTCATCAGACTGTCCACCAGACTGCCGTTGTGGGAAAGCTGCAGGGTCTGCGAACTTCGCCCGCCCTTAATGCCGACTGTCTTGAGCTGAACAGGATGGTACATATGCTCATAGACAAGATCGATGCCGCCGTCCGGATAAAGTATTGCTTGAAACGTCAGCGTATTGGACGAGGGGGCGCCGAAAGGCGGAATGCGATTCCATTGTACGATGAAGCGATTGTTTATCTGGTCATAGTATTCCCAGATTTGTCCGCCTGCGGAGGGATTCAGGTCCGTCCAATAGGCCGCAATCGCGTAGTAGGGGTCGCGCGCGGTGACCATCGGATCATTCAGGTAATTGCGCACCTGCGACCAGAATGTGATAAACCCGTTCGAGCACACGCTATATTTCTTGAAAACCCGGTCGAAGAACGGAAACTCGAATGGCAGCGGCCGCGGATAGGACGTCGAATCATCCCATGTAATACCCACGTTCGTCCCGACATTGGCAATGCTCGTAAACTGGTAGTGCACCGACGTATCGTTGTCGGAACTGCGCCACGCGTAGCCGTTTGCGTCGGGAATCCACTCATCGAGCGCGTCGTCGGATGATTCCGCACGCAGCGGGGCGGAACCTTTCGGAGGGTCATCAAACTCAACTGCGTTCGGTGGCGTGTCCTCGTCCGCGTCGCCTGTCGCGGCCATGGGCGAGGCGCTTGCATAATATGCCAAAGGAACGCTGCCGTTGTTATGAACAAAAATGGACGTATCGAGCGACACACCGGGCTCGAGCGCAATCGCAAGCGCCGACGGCTCAATTTGCATGGACGGGACTCCCGAAGATATGTCCTCGTCCGCAACTCTCACGGTCACACCCTCCGCCGCCGGTACTGCATGCGGCTCCCATGTGCCGTTGAAGCCGTATCTCACATATTGATTCCCTTGTGCGCGGTCAATCCCAATCGTCGCACTGCCGTTTCTTGGAATCCTGCCGTATCTAAATTCAAACACATTGTTTCCGCTTTGTGTCGGCACGACAGACTGGTCATAGATGACGAGCTGAAAGTTTGCACTGTCCGTTGGAGGCGGAATGGAAATGAAGTACGGAATTTCGAACCACTCCAGTGTGTAGGTGCCTTCAGCCGGATTGTAATCGGAGAGAATATGCCCGCCGAGATTGTCGCTGAAATCGTCCCAGAACGGAAACAGCGCCGGAGTCAGATTGTACGGTAACTGCAGATTGTTGTAGGCAGTCGCGTACCGCACGAAGCTCACGATGCCGTTTGAATTCAGAAAAATCCTATTGTAGGTGTTGCCGTAAAATGTGACCGGAAACGGCAGCGCCAGCGGAACATTACCGTCGTCCGCAAGGTTATGTATGACACCTCTCCCTCCTGTCGTCGGCGAAACCGACGAGTACGTTTCTGACGGTCCTCCGGGATCGTTGTTGTCGCAGAGGAAATAGCCGAAATTGTCAGGCTCGGAACAGAGAAACGCCGGATTCAGCGGCAGCACCACTTCAATATCCGTGACCGCGCCCGACTGAATCTGAACCTGCGGCACAACCACCGAGCCGCACACCACACTCGAACAAGCGAGCGAGTATTGTCCGGGCTGTAGCGTCATCACGAATCTTCCATTGGCATCGCTGGTCGTTTGCAGTGACGGCTGCTCCAGAATTGTCAGGAACGCGCCGCTGGCGGGAAGCCCCCGGCAATCGATGACATTGCCTGTCAGAATTCCTTCTTGAGTCGTCTGCAACGTAAGTGTGACATAGGTCGTGTCCTGTGGGGAAACCGAGAGCGAAGACGACTGCGGGCTGTGGCCGCTTGCAACAACCTGTATTTCACAAGGCAGCCATGCGGGATAGGGAAATGTGAAGTTGCCGTTGGCATCGCTGACGGTGTGATGCGGCTGATCCAGAACATCAATGTTTGCGGCAATCGGAGTGCCGAACTGATTCTGCACATGGCCGCGCACCCAGCCCAATCCGGTTAACGCCGCTTGACAGGCCATGTAGGCGTCCAGTCTGCCATAACCGGAATGATTGTCCAGTCCGGCGGGACCCTCATCCACCGCCGTGAACATCAGAAGTTCGAGTAGAGAATCGGGCGGAAGCAGCGGATTGGCTTCAATCATCAATGCCAGCGTGCCGGCCGCAAGCGGAGCCGAGAAGGATGTGCCGCTGCTGGATGCATAACCGGTGCCCAGATACGTCGAGCGCACATCTCGTGACGGTGCGACAATCTCGGGCTTGATTCGCAGCGTCATATCGGCGGAACAGGGAGATGGCCCACGGCTGGAAGACACCCAAACCGAATCTACCACTCCGTCCCATCCTCCGACCGCGAAACCGGAAACAGCATTGTCCGCACGATTGGCAGGATTTCTCATTGTGCCGCTGGCAGGACCCTCGTTGCCTGCCGACCATACCACCGCTATTCCTGCGGCTTCAGCTAAATCAAGAGCCGAATGCAGCAGGTTGTTGCATACGTCAATTCCGCCGTTAAATCCCCACGAATTGGAAAGCACACGGGGGACATCGTCAAAAGTGGCCGGATTCCCGTCCGGGTCAAGTATCCACTCGAACGCTTGAAGCGCATTTGTAATCGTAAAACCGCCTTCCGCAACGGCGGCGGCAATGAACTGTGCATTGAACGCGACGCCAACGGTGTCACTGGCGCCTAAACCGCATTGCAGCCCCATAGTCAAAGTCCCGTGACCATCGTTGTCACCGGGAGTCGGAGTAATCGGTTCGACAAGGTCAAACCAACAATGATTCGCCGGATGCCCGTTGTTACCCCGCCATCTCGACGACAACGCGGGATGCGTACCCAGTACTCCTGAATCGAAATTGGCAAGCAGTACACCAACTCCGGTCAGCCCTAAAGCCCATGCTTCAGGCGCCCGGATATCAGTTAAGGCAACCGTGACTCCGTCATCAAGGGGATTTCGGCGGCCTTCCGCCACGGGAGGGGCTATCGGAAGTAATCCAAGCAGCTGCTCGTCTTGAATCTCTACGACCTCGGGAAGTCGTTCAAGTACGGGCAGTAACTCCGGCTCGCATTTCAAAGCAATCGCATTGGCAACCCAGAATGAGCGAATATCCGATACTTGACCTGCCTCTTCCAACTCAGCAAGCCTCTTCAGCAGGTTTGCTTGAGTTACATTTGCGTGATCTTGAGCCGCTCGAATCGCAAGCTCATGGGAAGTACCAAGGTCTAATGACCGGCCTGCCTCTTCCCGGACATTCTGAATAACGAACGGCTCGGGTTCGAGGACAAGCAAGACCGGAACCCGTTCGGCTCCAGTCGCTGCTGCAATAGCAAAACTGAGCAGTCCGGTCGCCAGCAGACCTCTCAGATATCTTGCCCTCAAACTTACCATTCCCGTCCTGTCACAGTTTTATCCAGCCCGTTCCATGAAATCCCTAAAATATAGTCAATTCGCGGCCGTAACTCCAGAGATTAAAGCACTTTCTTAAAAGTGATTTGCGTCCTGATATTTGTTTTTTGACTCAATTGTCGTACCTTCCATCTGTCAAAACTATTGAATAATCAGCGCATAGGTTTTTGCAATCCGTGGTGTGTCATTCCAGCTTTACAGTAACTTGCCTCTTACTTGCCTGCACGTGTGAAATATCTTTCGCACAAAATCACGTGCAGCCAAGCCCACTTGACGGCTATAGAGCACTCTTTGACACGCTGATGGGACATTATTATGAAGCGGCCGATTCCATCTGTCAGCAGTTGGATAAAGAATGGCCGACTCACCCTGCGGGGGCATATGCCCGTGCAAGTGTAATATATGCAAAGCTTTGTGATTTTGAAGACACAACAGGCACAGCAGAGCTTGAACAGCATGTCGAAACGTGTCTCGCGGTCTGTAAAGAGTGGGAACAGCTGGCTCCAGATAGCGCGGCTGCAGAACGTGAGTACTTGATTGGTGCAGCCTACTCGGTATCCGGTCTGACCCGCCACCGGCAAGGCCGGTCTGTGGACGGAATCCGCCGATTAATGGCCTCCCGCAGTCACTTTGATGCAGCCATAGAACTGGACAGTGAGTTTTACGATGCCTATGTCGGGAGGGGCGCCTATCGCTATGCCGCAGCGAGCAATATGGGGTTCTTCCGTTGGCTGCCGGGAGTGCCGTCAAAGCGGCAAGGCTGGGAGGATTTGAACATCGGGCTCAAACACTCCAAGTTCTCACAATACGCAGCCTTAAGCTCGATGGTTTGGCTCGCACTTCAAGAAGAAAATTACGAACTTGCCGACAGCATGGTCCAAGCGGGTTTGGAGAGATTTCCCAGGAGTCGTACATTCTGGATGCCCAAGCTTGCTCTGGAGAAGCGAACAGAGCAATGGGAGAAGGCACGCGAGTCAGCGCTTGTTTTGCTGGAGCAGTATACCCAACTTGAGTTTCAAAACGGTTACGAAGTGATTGGACTTTATCGCACATTGATGGATTGCTCGGATATGTTAGGAGATTCCGACGCCGCTCTGAGTTATGCCCGTGCAGGTTTGGCCGCAGCAGCGACTCCTTATGCTCTCGAACGGCGGAAGGATACTCTCAAGGCTCTGAGGTCTCGCCTTGGCCGAGGAGCGAAGAGATGACAACCTTGAGGACAAAAGCAACAACAAGGCTTCTGCGGCGCTCGGAGTCCAGGGTTCTCGAGCGACTGGGTCATATCGCAGATGAGCACGGACTGGAAATATATGCCGTCGGTGGATTTGTGCGGGACAAACTGCTGGGCAAGAAGGTCAAGGACATTGATTTCACAGTCATCGGAGACGCGGTGACTTTCGCAAAACACGTCGCGCAGGAATTCGGTGTAAGACAGCCGGTTCTGTTCGAGCGGTTCGGAACGGCTATGGTGCCGTATCGTGGTTATCAGTTGGATTTCGTTACGGCGCGTGCCGAATCCTATGAGTCACAGTCGCGCAAACCGAAAGTTTGGGAAGGAGCGCTCGACGATGATCTCGCACGGCGGGACTTTACGGTGAATGCGCTCGCGGCAAGTCTGAATGGCGAACGGTTCGGCGAGTTGATTGACCATTACGACGGTCTCGGCGACTTGCGGCGAAAAATCTTGCGCACACCCAAGGAGCCGGAACAAACATTTTCGGAAGATCCGCTGCGCATTATGCGAGCGCTCCGGTTTGCGGCACAGCTTGAGTTTGACATTCATCCCGCGACGCTGGCAGCCTGCAAGGCAATGGCTCCGCGGCTGAAAATCGTCAGCCAGGAGCGCATCACAGATGAACTGATGAAGCTGATGAGTGCGGGTAAACCCTCGATTGGCCTCCGGTTAATGCATGAGACCGGAGTAATGGCAATCATCTTCAAAGAAATCTCAGACCTCGCCGGAGTCGAGCAGGTGGGGCAGCATCACCACAAGGACGTGTTTGATCATACCCTGCTCGTCGTTGACCGGATTTCAGAATTGACCGATGACCCGGTAATGCGACTGGCCGCATTGGTTCATGATATCGCCAAGCCCAGGACGAAACGCTTCTTCCCGGAGCAGGGCTGGACCTTTCATGGCCACGAGGATGTTGGTAGCCGAATGTTGAAGCCGATCGGCAGGAGGCTGAAGCTTCCGGAAAAGACGGTCGCAAAATTGACCAAGATGACGGCTTTGCACATGCGTCCCATAAACTTGACACGTGAGCAGGTGACGGATTCTGCAGTCAGGCGGTTAATCGTGGACGCGGGTGCGGATTTGGAAGACTTGCTGACCCTGTGCCGCGCGGATATCACGTCAGCTAACCCCAGAAAAGTCAAGCGTTACCTGACTCAGTTTGAGGCACTGAAGAAGCGAATATCCGAGGTCATCGAGGGGGATCAACTTCGGTCGTTCCAGAGTCCTGTACGGGGCGAGGAAATCATGCGAGTTTGCAACCTCTCGCCGGGTCCCTTAGTCGGAAAGATTAAGACCGCTCTTGAAGAAGCAATTCTTGAGGGCAAGGTTGCCAACGAGCACGACGCCGTGCTCGACTACCTGTACGAAATCAAAGATCAGTATTTGGAGTACTAAGCGTGCGGAGTGTTATCTGGTGGGTGGTCATCTGGGGTATTATGTTGGGTTGTGTTCAAGCGGCGGAACGGCCGGTCAGAATTGACAGCCAGTCTCCATTGTCGCTTGATTCGCTTGTTTCGATAGGGTTGCGGAACAATCCGCAGGTCAGGCAATCGGAATTGGCGCTGAAGTTGAATCGTGTCGGCGACCTTGCGGCCATTGGCCGGTTTTTGCCGACAATTAGTCTTGGCTTGGACTTTTCCGAATCGCAGTTTGAGAATCGCACGTTCCGCAATCCGGACGGAAGCGTTTCCTCGCTTCCCATCAGTTTTGAAGAAGTGGTGATTGTTCCGGATTCAAACGGCCAGCTTCAACTCGATACAATCACGGTAACACAGAACCCGACGGAAGGCAAGTCGCGGTCGAGTTCGTGGAACGTGAACGCGAATCTGTCGTTGTTTGAAGGCGGGCAGCGGATCTTTCTGTACAGGATTGCCCAGGCTCAGAAGAAGATTAACACGCTTTCCGTGGAAGAGGCTCACAAGACGCTGACGCGGACGATTGCTCAGCAGGTTGTGGGCGTGTTGACCTTGGAGAAGGTCGTCGCGCTGAACAAGCGCCTGCGTGATCAGCGGCAGGATGCATTTGATTTGGCGAAGGCCCGGTTTGAAGTGGGCGCGGTGACGGAGCTTGACGTGCTGCAGGCAGAAATCGAGTTGGGGACGGCTGAGAATACGATTGCCAGCTCTGAACGCGAGCTTGAGAAGCGGCGGGAAGAACTCAATCAAACATTGGGAATCGCTTTGGAGAGCCGTTTCCCGATTTCCGAAGCGGGCGGTTTGTCACCCTATCAATTTGAGTTGGACAATTTAGTTTCGCAGGCCTGGCAGAACCGCACGGATTTGGAGATCGCGGTGCTTCAGGTTAAGCAGGCACGGAGCAACGTCGGCTATTCGAAGGGAGCCTATCTGCCGCGTGTCAGTATTGGCGCATCGCGTTCGGCCAGCGAGCAGTCGGGTGCAGATCAGGCATTTACGCTTGACCCGCGCAACCGGAATACGACGTATTATGCAAGCTTGAGTTGGAACATCTTCGACGGTTTTGCCCGCGAATACGACGTGCAATCGAAACGTGTGGATTTGCAGCGGGCAAAGGAATCCGAGCGGGATTTGCGGTTATCGGTTGAACGCGGGGTGCGGGAAGCGTTTCGCAATCTCGAGACGGTATATGATCAGATGCAGATAACAAATCGCAATCGAGAGCTTGCCAATCGTACATTAGAACTTGAGCGCGAACGCTATCGTTTGGGTGCGACCTCGGCACTCTCTTTAAGAGATGCGCAGGTGACTTATGAACGTGCTGAGACGGATCATCTGTCAAAAGAGCTTGAGTATCAGTCAAGCTTGATCGCGCTGGAATTGGCGGTGGGCAAAGCCCTTAGATAGCAAACCAGGAAAATAGAAATAGGATATTAGATAGCGGGTGCTAATCGCATCCGCTTTTCTCTTTTATGTGATGAGAAGATGCAGCGAATTCTGAATGCAATATACACTTTATGAACGTATGTGTCAAGTATTTGTTCCACAAAAAATGCATTTTTATAAACATTTGTTCAGTTTGCAGTTAAAGGATTTTGGCATTGAACTTACGGGATTTAGGGGGAAAATGGAGAGGCGTGATTGGGGGTTGAGAGGCTTGACAATTAGTGATTCCGGCATTATCTTCTGTACCGTGCACCAAAGGGCGGTGCACGATAGGGCGGAAAACATAGCCGAAAACGGAGGCACGCGATGAGGAAAGCACCTTCCACCTTTACCGCAGCGGTTATGCTTGCGGTTTTTTTGTGTTTTGGAAATGCGCAGATTTTTGCGCAGTGTACGATTTGCGTCAGCGCGGTTGATCAAACTTGTTCTGGCGATTTTGAAGACTGTGGAAGTTCATTGGCGGGCTGCACACAGTCCTCGGTTTTTCAGGTCGGTTGCAATGGGTACTACACGTTATCAGCAAAAGTCTACAGTTGCATAAAATCCTGCAATTGCAACTCATGTGTAATTGTCGAAAAGGTCGGCAGTTCATCGCTTGTGGATTCAGTCAGTTCCAACTGCTCAAATCAATTCTGTGACGGACAAAAGTCCGTATATTTGTATGCCGCGTACAGTTATCGACTCCATGTTTGCAAGCGCCCTTGTGATGAGGGATTGGATTGTGATGATTGTGATTCCAACTGTAAAGCCGAAGGCACACTAAGTTACGGTGTGTTGAGCTGTCCATGAGAGCAGCAATCGCATTTCTCATGTCATTCGCTGCGTGCATCAGTCTGACTTCAGGCGCCGTCTTGCGTGTTCCCAGCGAGTATCCGACCATTCAACTTGCATTAAGCGCTGTACTTAACGGCGACACAATTCTTGTTGCGCCCGGGGAGTATATTGAGTCACTAGTCGCACCGCCAATAGACTTCTTGATACGCGGTGAAGCGAGAATTGATTCCCAAACGACTGAATTCTCTGTCATAGATCCGACCGACCTCGCAGGTTCAGACACATTGCGCTGCGTGACGCTGACCGGTGGCAAAGTGAATTTCGAGGATATCGTGTTCCGCAATAGGAGTGAGATGACATGGGGAAGACCCGGCACAAGACCGGCAGGGATAGTCGGCGATACGACAGTTCGAGAGGTCACATTCGAGCGTTGCATTTTTGATTCTGTGCAAAGCGGAATTTCACAAATTGACAGAATAACTGTCAAGAATTGCCGCTTTATTGGATCTCTTAGAACGGCGGTGTACACAGGTTTATGGCGAGGTCGGTTGTATGCGGACAGCACTTGGTTTGACGGTGCGACACTTGGATTAGTAACAGCGGGTCGCGGCGGGTACATTAGGGATTGCCTATTCACCCACCGCGGAGGTACGCGCATGTTTCTCGGGCAAGGTGATAGTCTGGTCATTGAACGATGCCATTTTCTTGGGCTGGACACATTGAGTATTCAAGCTATCCAAATCAGGCCGCGATGTGGCTCAAAGATTCGAGATTGTATTTTCGAGAATGTCAGATATGGAGGTTCGGGAATATTAGAGGTTATTGACACGTGTTTTCAGCAACAAAAAGGCTGGGAATGTGCAATCGAGTTGACTAATAATCGATTTATCGATTGTGGCTCGCCGGGCGGAAATCCATCGTCGGGAGGCGAACCGATCTATGTTCACTGTAATAATGTTGAGCGCGGATTTCTGTGTAAGATGGACAGCAACCGAGTGGACCAAACGCACGACATTCGCGGCATTGCGTCAGGGATTCGCCTGAAAAGCTCAGCTGAGATTATGAGTACAATCTTCGGAGATAGCTTGACGTTAAACAAACCTCAGATAGCAATCGAGGACATGGCTGTGCATGACACAATCTACCTACGTTTGAATTCGTTTGCTCAGGATTTTCCCGGAATGGATTTCTTTGTGGAAGGCAATTCAGTCGTTGACGCACGTCAAAATTGGTGGGGACATGAGAGCGGGCCGTTTCATCCGCAGAATAATCCTGCGGGACAAGGCGCCAGCGTGGATGACAGCATAAGATTCATCCCTTGGCTGAATTCTGATCCAGACACAGCGCATCATGACACGAGCGAGTTTGTAGCGCCGACACCGCAAGTGCTTCTATCTGACAAGTTCACATTGTCCGCCTATCCCAATCCGTTTAATGCTGTGACGACATTGGTAATTGAGGTTGCGCGGGCGGGCGAGTATGAAGTTCTATTGTATGACGTGACGGGAAGAGTTGCCGCTAACGTTTTTAGAGGAAAAATTGAAAACCGCGCGAGTGTTTCAGTTGATGCATCAGAGCTGGCGAGCGGAGTCTATTTTGCGCAGTTACGTAGAGCGGATGGGGTGTTGGCCGTGGGGAAGGTTTTATTGATACGGTGAGCAGATTCCGGCAGGGTGGTACCTTCCTGACTGGCACGATCTGAACCCATCTCGGCGAGAGCAACGATAACAGCTACTGCGCCAGCGCAACAGTCCAGTTTGACAAACTGGTTGCAAGTTATTGGAATTTCATGTATTATATAGGCTTGGGTTAATCCCAAGCCTTTGTTTTTTTGTTGTTAGTTGAAATTTTACCGGAGCAACTGAGTGTCGGACAGGTTATTTACGGCTATTGAGGAGCGGGTGGCGAGGGTTCAGGAATATGTGCTGTCGCCGAGATATGTGAATTTGTTCTCCCCGGAGGATATCCGGGAGGCGGTGACGTGCTATTTTGAGTCGGGGGGTAAGCGGCTGCGTCCGGCGGTGATGCTGTTCTGCTGCGGCGCTGTGGGCGGCGACGAGGAAAAGGCGATAAGTGCGGCAGCGGCGGTGGAGATTTTCCATACGTGGACGCTGGTGCATGACGATATCATAGACCGCGATCCGACCCGGCGCGGTGCACCGACGGTGCACGAGCGGTTTGCCAAAAAAGCCTCGACCATCGCGCGATTTGGCAATAACGGGGACTCGGCGCACTACGGGATATCCATCGCGGTCCTAACGGGGGATGTGCAGCACGGCTGGGGAATCAGTTTGATGACGGAGCTGACACGCAAGTTTGGCATCGCGGCCGAGGTGACGCTGACGCTGATTAACGAGTTGGATACGCGTGTGCTGTGCACGTTAGTTGAGGGGGAAGTGCTGGACGTGCAGTATTCGAAGGAGCCAATCGGCAATCTGACGAGCGAGCAGATTGAAGACATGCTCTGGAAAAAGACGGGTGCGCTGTACGAATTTGCAGGCGCATCAGGAGCAGCGATCGGACTAAATACTCCGGATTTGAAGCATCCGTTGGTACGGACTCTGGAGCAGTTTACGAGCGCGTGCGGCGCGGCGTTTCAATTGCAGGACGACATTCTGGGAATCATCGGTGACGAGAAGCTGCTCGGAAAGCCCGTGGGTGCGGATATTCGCGAAGGCAAGCGCACGGTGATTGCGCGGGAGTCGTGGATGCGGGCAAGCCAGAGTCAGCGCGAGTTGATTGACGAGACGCTGGGGAATGCTCACGCGACGCATGATCAGATTCGCGAGGTGACGAAGCTGTTCGTCGAGCTTGGGGGAATTGAAGAAACGGCACGACGTGCACGGGCACACGTGGAGCGAGGCATGAAGTATCTTAATCCACTTCCGCCGACGAAGTACCGTGACTGGCTGGCAGACTGGGCACATTTGATGATTGAGCGGAAGTTCTGACGGCAATGTGGCTGGCTGCACTCGCGGGAACGGTGGTTTATCTGGATACGTCTGTTTTAGGACAGACGTTATTGGGACAGCCGATCGTCGCGTGTGTGCTGTACGGACTTCTGGTGGACAGACCGGAGATAGGGCTGTTCTTCGGAGTGCTGTTTGAACTTTTGTGGCTTGCGAATTTACAGATCGGCGCCGCGAAGTTTTCCGAGGGCAGCATCGGCGCTATCATTGCCACAGCTACGGCGGCGCGAGTGGCTCCGTCTGAGTTGACCGGAGAACCGGCGTGGATTGTACTGTTGCTTGCGACGGCAATCGGATTGATTTTCGCTCATGCCGGACGTGAGCTTGCACCGTTCGTGCGCAAGCGGATGAACAGGATAGCGGAGAATTTTGTGAGCGCGTGCGCGCGAGGGGACTCGGGTGTGAAGTGGACGCTGGCGGCACTTGGGACGCATATCGGCGCGGGATTTCTGTTCACCCTTGCCGGTGTCATAAGCGGTCACTACGTACTCATGCTGTACTTCGGCAAGTTTTACGCGTTGGGACCGGGTGAGCAGGTCGTTCGAGCGACGGACGCGCTGTGTTCAGGAATCTGGCCGGGACTTCTGGGAGCGGGCAGCGCAGCGGCGATGATACAGCTTGTGTCGCGCAGGGACTGGGTGTGGGCATTGGCGGTCGGAGCGGGAAGCACGTGGGTGCTGTTATGAGCCAACAGAATCCGGGCAGAACGAAGATTTTGCTGCGCTCGCTTGGTTTGCAGCTGTTTTTGAACTACAAGACAATGCAGGGACCGGGCTATTTGCTTGCTTTGCGCGGTGAGGGACGGAAGCTTGACGAACAGGCGACACGAACCGCAGCGAGTTTTATCAACGGCCATCCGGCATTTTCAGGTATTGCTCTTGGAGCCTTGTCGAAACGCCTGCGTGAGCCGGTTGACGATCAGAAAGCCAAGGAGTTGATGGAGTGGAAACGCAGTTTGTCAACGCCGCTTGGAGCAATCGGCGATTCGTTAATCTGGGAGCGATACAAACCCGGCTTGCTTGCGGTGCTGGTCTTGCTCATGCTCATCCCAACGAATAACTGGATGACAAACTGGGTGTGGGGCGCGGCGTCCGTGCTGGCGATTTACAATTTGAGTTTGTGGTGGTTTCGGAACTGGGGATTCTCGCACGGCTTTGCGCTGGGCGAGCGCGTGAGCGAACTTGCCCTCCACTCCGCCCTGCCGGCAATTCAGAAGTTTATGCGTGGATTCGGAATCGCGGCGGCAGGTGCCGTGATCGGTGCCACACTGTCGAGAATCACTGGAGACAGCGGCGTATCGCTGCTGCAGTACATCGCCGGATTCATCGTCATGGTTGGCGCAGTCTATATGCGCTTCAGCACTTTGACGGTCGCATTTGTGACCGTGCTTTGTTCGTTTGCAATTTATTATTTCACGATATCAACACCACTACTGCCGTGATCCAAAAAGAAGTCACTCTGCTGAACCGATTGGGACTTCACATTCGTCCCGCCGCTCAATTGACCAAGATTGCCGAGAAGTACAAGTCGGATGTCTATCTTTTGAAAGACGGGATGCGTGTGAACGGCAAGAGCATCATGGGAGTGATGATGCTTGCAGCGGGCAGGGGGAGCACCTTGATTCTCGAATGCGTGGGCGAGGACGAGCAGCAGCTCTTGAATGAACTGGTGGAGTTGTTTGAGAACAAATTTTACGAGGAGTAATCCGGTGGCAAGCACGGTGAAGAAGGAGCAGATACTTCGCGGGATTCCGGCATCGCCGGGGATCGCGATTGGTCTAGTGCACCGGATGGTGTACGACGAGCCGGACGTCATGCCGCGCAAGCTTGCTCCGTCCGAAGTTCCGAACGAGCTGGCTCGATTTGACCGTGCTCTTGACGAGACTCGCGCGGCGATTGAACGTTCACGGGAACGAGCGCTGGATGTGGCCGGAGTCGCCGTGGGCAAGATATTCGACGCGCATTTGCTGATTTTAGCGGACGAGATATTCCATGATCAAGTTCGCGCACGCATTACCCGCGAGCAGTTCGACGCGGAATACATCGTTCACGATTCGTTCGGCCAGATGATTGAAGTCATCAGCAAAACCACCGGGGAAGTGTTTCGTGAGCGGGCAATGGACCTGCGCGACGTAAAGACGCGGCTTCTGCGATACTTGCGGGGCGAGGGGGATATTATTCCGGATCATCCGACGCATGAAATCATTCTGGTAGCGGAGGATTTGACACCGACTCAGGCGTTGAATCTGGACAGGGAATTGGTGCACGGAATCGCGACGGATATCGGCGGCTTGACGTCGCACACGGCGATTTTGGCGCGCAGTCTGGACATTCCGACGATCGTTGGAATCGGAGATGTCTCCAGCAAGGTTCAGGACGGAGATAACATCATCCTGAATGGAAACAGCGGCAAGGTGATATTGCATCCAACGCAGGCGTCGTTTGTGGAGTACAAAGAGAAGCGTGAGCGGTTCCGGAGTTTTCAGCGGTATCTTGAGGACATCAAGGATCAGCCTGCGATGACTTTGGACGGCAGGGAGATTCATCTTTGGGGCAACATCGAGCTTCCGCGCGAAGCGGAGTCGGTGCTGTCGCACGGCGGAACGGGGGTAGGGTTATTTCGGAGCGAATTTCTGTTTTTGACCCGTGAAACGACTCCGACAGAGGACGAGCAGTTCGGTATGTATGATCGAGCGGCGGAGATTATGGCACCTCATCCGGTTGTGATTCGCACGTTTGATTTGGGCGGGGACAAGTATCACGCAGGAATCAACATACACAACGAGAAGAATCCGTTTTTGGGATACAGAGCGATTCGGGTGTCGCTATCGAGACGTGATTTATTCAGAGCGCAGCTGCGCGCGATACTGCGGGCGTCGGCGCGGGGCAACGTGCGTGTGATGTTCCCGTTCGTGTCCGGTTTCGAGGAGATTCGCGAAGCCAAGGCGGTATTGGAAGAGGCGAAGCAGGAGCTGAACCAGCGCAAGCTTGCGTTCGACCCCAACATACCTGTCGGGATCATGGTGGAAATACCTTCGGCGGCAATTATGGCGGACAGGCTGGCCGAAGAGTGTAATTTCTTTTCGATTGGCACCAATGATTTGATTCAATACACGACGGCGACCGACCGCGCCAACGAACAGGTTGCATCGTACTATCGCAGCTATCATCCGGCAGTACTGCATTTGATCGAGACGACGGTGAAGGCCGGTGAACGACGAGGAGTGCATGTGGGAATCTGCGGCGAGCTGGGCGGAAGTCCGGCTGCGACACCGCTTTTGGTGGGAATGGGGATGCAGGAGATCTCGATGACATCCGCGATGATTCCAGAGATCAAGAAGATTATCCGCAGCATGACGTACGACGAGTGCCGTCGCATAACGCGCAAAGCGCTCAAGATGGACACTTCGCAAGAGATCATGACCTACATGCGGGGAGAACTGAAAAAGAGGTTTGCGGATTTGCCGATCTGGTTCAGTTAGCCGATTGATAAGCGGGTTATGATCCGGCGCAAGGCCTTAGATTTTTGATGACAGCGGCCCAATGGCCGCCCGCGATTTTGATACAGGACCAAAATGACTATTACTACAAAAGCAATTCAGTTGACGGAAACACGGCTCAAGCAGCTTGATCCGAGTGATATGCTGGGCAAGACACTTGAGCTGGACAAGCAGATACAGCGGGGGATAGAGATTGCCGATGAGTTTTTGCTGCACAATAAGTTGAGACCAGAACCAATGCTGGACTGGTTCGGGCTTGGAGGAAGCGCGGTGTCAGGAGATTTGCTGCAGGCTTTTGGAGTAGAACCTCCGGCAATCGACGTGCGTTTGTTCGTGCGGCGGCACTCACGTGCCTCGCATTTGCCGCGACTGGTATGCAGTTACTCCGGGAATACGGTTGAGGCAGTGCAAGCTTTGACGGAAGTAGATCCGCGACAGGTATGGCTTGCGGTATCGAGCGGCGGAAGGTTGGAGCAGAAAGCACATTCTGATCATATTCCGTTTCTGAACCTGCCAGGAGGCTATCCACCGCGCGCGGCGGTGGGGTTCTCGTTGGGGGCGATGCACAGGTTGTTTCAGCGAGTGTATGATTTTCACGATCCTTCACTCAACGCGTGGCCGCTGAAGAGATTGCACGAGGATGCACAGCGCTACGCGATACTTTCACGGGATGAAAATCCGGCCCTTGATTTGGCGGTTAGACTTGTCGACCGCACGCCCGTGATTTATACATGTGACGGCTTGCTTGGTCCGGCGCTGGCATTCCGCCTGCGGGCACAGCTTGCAGAGAACAGCAAAGTGTGGTCGCACGCTTCGGACTTGCCGGAGCTTGCTCATAACGAAGTTGAAGCGTTCGCGCATCTGGCACAGGTGCTGCCGCCGCCGATGGTGATGTTCCTCGGCGAATGGGCGACACAAGGGACGTTCGCCGATCCGCGCGGCCCGATGGAGGAGATGCTGAGTAAAATGGGGGTGGCGACGCTGCGGCTTAGCCCCAGCGACTACTTCGGAACAGGGCTTGGCAGGCTTGAGCAGGGCATCAGGTTGATGCTGCTGCTTGATGCCGCGACGGTGTATCTTGCAATACTCCGAGCGGAAGACCCCATGGAAATCCCGAAGATTACAGGGCTTAAAAATCTCCTTACCGGGTCTTGATTTATTCGGGGGAAATCCGTAGATTACAAGACTTTAAGTTTTGTAAACGGCCTCTGTGAAAGCAATAATTCCGGTCGCGGGAGTAGGTTCCCGCCTTCGGCCCCACACATTTACCCGGCCCAAAGTACTCCTCAATGTGGCCGGGAAACCTATTCTCGGACACATACTTGATCATTTAATCGCCTCGGGCATAGACCAAGTCACTTTAGTGGTTGGTGCAATGGGCGACTTGATCGAGCGCTACGTCCGCGACAACTACTCCATTCCATCAGAGTTTGTGGTTCAGCAAGAAGCGCGGGGTCTTGCGCATGCGGTGCATCTGGGACTCACTGAGCACGACCGTGAAGTGCTGGTCATTCTGGGAGACACGATATTCGAGATTGACCTTAGTGCCGTGTTGAGTAACAGCCTCACAAGCGCGATCGGAGTAAAGACCGTTGAGGATCCGCGGCGCTTCGGTGTCGTCGAAACCCGTGACGAGATGGTATCGCGACTGGTGGAGAAGCCTGAGAATCCGCGTTCAAATCTTGTGATCGTCGGTATCTATTTGATTCGGCAGGCGCAGGAGCTGAAGCAGTCTATTGAGACTTTGTTTGAACGGAACTTAACGACGCGGGGCGAGTATCAACTCACGGACGCATTGCAGTTGATGGTGGAGCGCGAAGTTCCCATCTCCACCTTTGCGGTTGACAATTGGTTTGACTGCGGGAAACCGGAGACCCTTTTGGAAACGAACCGGCGTTTGCTCGACCGTCTGAACGGCAATCATGTGGAAACACGCGACGGAGTCGTAATTATTCCGCCGGTATTCATTCATCCGGAGGCGCACATCGAGCGAGCGATTGTCGGTCCTCATGCGACTGTCGGTCAGGGGGCGGAGATCAGAAATG
Organism: bacterium; assembly: GCA_013360195.1. Classification (NCBI taxonomy): domain Bacteria; species bacterium. The sequence goes on along the minus strand of JABWCQ010000001.1, from coordinate 120,882 downwards.
CGATGGTCAGGGATGCGATTCTTGGGGACGGATCGCGGGTCGAAGACGCGCTTGTCACGGGCAGTTTAGTAGGGAACAACGCGGTGGTGAAGGGGAGTTTTCACCGATACAACCTGGGGGACTCGAGTGCGATCATCGAAGGGCCTGGCGAAGGCGACGAGTTATAGGATTTCAATTTTTCACAATACGACGGAGCAGTAAAACCCAGCAATGAGCACCTTTGTCTTTTCCAGCGAGTCGGTCAGCGAGGGACATCCCGACAAGATAGCGGATCAAATCTCCGATGCCGTGCTTGACGCCATATTAAAGGATGATTCAATGGCGAGAGTGGCATGCGAGACGTTTGTCACGACTGGCATGGCCCTTGTCGGCGGCGAGATAACGACACATACGTACGTTGATATTCCGGCGCTGGTTCGCAGCGTCATCAAGGACATCGGTTACACGAACGCGGCATTCGGTTTCGACTATGAGACGTGCGCGGTCATGACGACGATTGACAAGCAGAGCCCGGATATTTCGCAGGCGGTGGACGCGGACGGCGCAGGTGACCAGGGGATGATGTTCGGCTATGCCACGACTGAAACTCCGGAGATGATGCCGCTGCCTATCGTGCTGTCGCATAAGCTTGTGCATGAACTTGCCAACATGCGCAGGGCGGGCAAGCTTGGCTACCTCAGACCTGACGCGAAGTCGCAGGTTTCGGTCAGATACGTTGACAACAAGGCGACCGAGATTACTGCGGTTGTAGTATCTACACAGCATGATCCGAGCGCAGACCAGAAGACCATCGAAGCGGATTTGAAGCGGGAGTTGCTGCCGAAGGTGCTTGGAAACTACAAGCTGGCAGCGGACTGCAAGATTTACATCAATCCGTCAGGCCGTTTTGTTGTAGGCGGGCCGCAGGGTGACGCCGGGTTGACCGGCCGGAAGATTATTGTGGATACTTACGGCGGGTGGGCTCCTCACGGCGGCGGCGCATTTTCGGGCAAGGATCCGACGAAAGTAGACCGCAGCGGAGCATACGCCGCACGCTGGATAGCGAAGAACATAGTTGCGGCGGGATTAGCCGAGCGGTGCATGATTCAGCTTGCGTACGCGATCGGCGTCGCGCAGCCGGTGTCGTTGATGGTGAATACGTACGGTACGGGGAAGGCGGCGGACGAGGAAATCGAGCAGAAGATTCGCAAGAATTTTGATCTTTCGGTGCGCGGCATTATCACAGCGCTGGATTTGCGCCGCCCGATTTACCGCAAGACGGCGGCATACGGACATTTTGGCCGCAGCGAAGAGACGTTTACTTGGGAAAAGACAGACAAAGTGAATTCATTAGCATAAAAGAACGGAAGTACATGTCAACTGCAGCAACCAAAAGCAAGAAGGCACCTGCGACGACTGCGGCGAGCTACCATGTAGCCGATGAGAGTCTCGCCCCCAAGGGTAAGAACAGAATTTTGTGGGCTGACCGGGACATGCCGGTTCTGGCCGAGATTCGCGCACGATTCGAGAAGGAGAAGCCGCTGAAGGGTTACCGGATGTCGGCGTGCCTGCACGTGACGGCAGAGACCGCGAACTTGGCGCGGACATTGAAGGCAGGCGGCGCGGAACTAGTGCTTGTGGCATCGAATCCTCTTTCAACACAGGATGACGTCGCGGCCTCGCTTGTGAAGGATTTCGGCATACGCACCTACGCCATCAAGGGCGAAGACAATAAGACATATTACCAGCATCTTGACGCGGCGATGCGGCATAATCCGGCCATCACAATGGACGACGGTGCCGATCTCGTTCACGGATTGCACACAACGCACGTCGAATACGGTGAACAGATCGTTGCCTCGCTCGAAGAGACGACGACCGGTGTGATTCGTTTGAAGGCACTGCACAAGGAAGGCAAGCTGCGGTTTCCGGTTTTTGCCGTGAACGACGCGGACACGAAGCATTTGTTCGACAACCGTTACGGCACGGGTCAGTCCACTCTTGACGGAATCATTCGCGCGACAGACGTTTTGATTGCGGGACGAGTGGTGGTCGTTGCCGGATACGGTTGGTGCGGCAAGGGCTTTGCGATGCGGGCGAAGGGTCACGGGGCGGAAGTCGTGGTCACGGAGATCAACCCGGTGCGCGCGCTTGAGGCCCGCATGGACGGGTTTCGTGTCATGCCGATGAAGGATGCCGCGCCGATCGGCGATATATTCTGCACGGTGACAGGCAATATGCACGTGATTCGACCGGAGCATTTCGAGAAGATGAAGGACGGCGCCTATGTTTGCAACAGCGGCCACTTTGACATTGAGCTTGACCTAAAGGGTTTGGGCGAGATTTCGAAGCGCGTCGAGAAGAACGTGGTGCCGTTTGTTGACCGTTACACACTGAAGAGCGGTTCGACGGTGAATGTTATCGCCGAGGGACGCCTGGTGAATCTGGGCGCAGCACACGGTCATCCGGCCTCGGTGATGGACATGAGCTTTGCGACGCAGGCACTGACGACCGAACACGCGATCAAGAATCACAAGAAGCTTGGCATCGAAGTGCATGACGTGCCGGCGGCGATCGAGGACTACGTTTCAACCTTGAAGCTCAAAACGATGGGCGTAAAGATTGACAAATTGACTCCCGAGCAGAAGAAGTATCTGGCTGCATGGGAGATGGGCACCTGATGTTCGGTCTTCACGACAAGACACTCAAGAGACGGAGATTACTCCGTCTTTTGTGTTTGGTGACCTTGTCGATTGTGTCGGGATGTGAAATTCCGCAGGGACCGGGTGAACTCTACTGGGACGTCGACTTGAATGTCCCGTTCGGTACGCGGACATACGGAATCTGGGAACTTGCCGATCCGGACACGACGTTACGACGCGAAGGTTCCGGAGTCGGTATGGAAGAGGACAGTTCGGTTTACTTTAGCGCGTGGGCGAATCTATCGGCGGGTATCGGAGACAGCTTGTATGTCAGAGAGATCGCCCTGTCGATTGACCGACATGTGACCGCGATCGAGGTGCCGCTGGATTATGACACTCTGCTGTTCTACTCGCTGGGCACATTGAATCCGCAGATAGGATCACTGCACGGAACGACACAGGACATTCCACAGCACAATTTACAGGCAACGACGCTGCTGCCCTTGCCTGCGGGGTATGACAGTCTGGAAGTTGACACGGGAAGAATATCTCTCATCGTTGCAAACCGTCTCCCGTATTCCGTGCAAGACGTGACCGTGCGCGCCGGACATGTGGTTGTGGCCACGTTTGACGAGCTTGCTTCGGATCAGCAGCGCGTTACGACCGCTTCGCTTGGAGGTGTAACACAGTACGGAGTGTTTGCGTTATCGCTTCAAGCAACCGGATCCGGTGGATCACAAATTACGATTGACTCCACAGACAGGATTTCCGTGACGGCCACGATTGACACGGTGACCGCATCACAATTTTACGGAATCATACCGGAGCAAACGGTGACGCGAGACAGCGCATTGGCGATTGAACAGCAGCATCACATAGATTTGGTTGTGATAGAGAGCGGCTCAATGACCATCACTCTTGGCAATCACACGCAGTTCGCGGACACGGTGATTCTCAAAATACCGAATTTGGTAAGCCGATTGAATGATACGTTGGTTGTATCGCGGTTTCTGATGCCGGGAGATTCGGATGTCGTCGTGATACCGCTGGCGCAATACAGGCTGCGGCCTGAGGGTGACAACGAACAAACGATTACAGGTGAATTGACTTCACACACTCCGTCACCGGACGACCGTCGCGAGTTCGTCAGTGGCGAAGAAAGAGTATTTGGCAGAATTCAGATTGAACGTCTGTCAGTTGAGTACTTCGACGGCTCATTGAATAATCTTGAGTTAACCTTTGACTCACTCTCGATTGACATTGAGCGGCCTCCGCAAGGGTGGGAAGTCGTGCGACCGCTTGAAGTTGAAGCAAGAATTCACGTGGATCACGGTATAGGCGGAGTATTAAGTTCCGACGTGGATGCAGTGACATGGCTGAACGGCTCTCAGGTCGGCACTTCCACCATTCACGTTGAGAATCTCGAATTGGAAGACAGCAGTGTGACGATTATCCCAGGCTTGGCAGATTTGCTCGCGGAATATCCCGATCTTCTGACTGCGGACGGCAACGCCACGCTATCAGGCGAAGTAGCGGTGTTCAACAATACTGAGGTGTCGTTGGCACTTGAGCTTCGCGCGGCTCTTGCCGTAATCATAACGGACACTTTGGAGCCGGTCGGCACTGTGGAAAAAGTTGAACCCGGCGACCTTGAGGACATTCAGAGCGGCGAGGCAATCATCACATTGTGGAATCACCTTCCAGTCGGAGGGCGATGCTATCTCGTCGCGGACTATGACAGCTTGAATGTCATTGAGAATTCGGAGGCGGACGTTGACACGCTGTTTGACGTGAATATTCCCGAACCAACAATTGTTAGCGGGCGCGCGGTCAATGCCAGCCGTTACCAGTTCTCGATTGAGCTGAATGAACGGTGGATTAACTACTTCAAGTCGGACGGGTTTTTCGTGCGCACGCAGATTCAGGTTGACGCCATTGACGGCGATACACTCATCGTGCACGGCAGCGACTATCTGAACGTTCACGCGCTCGCGAAAGTACGTTACACGGTTGATCCCGGCGAGGTGCGATGATTCCACTGCTTATTTTGCTCTTCCTCTTTGCGGGCACGTCACTGGGACAAGCACCGTCAGGACGTTCGCTTGGATTTGCGGGTGCAGCGGATTTGCACGAACGATCATCAGACGTCCTTCACGGCAATGCCGGCGTGCTTTCCCGTCCAACCATTGGGAAGTGGCGGATTGACCTGCCGGGAATATCCGCGGGAGCGCGCAACAACGCATTCAGTGTGAACGAGTGGAATGACCAAATCGCGCGGGATGGATACGTTTCCTCAGAGGACAAGCGGGTTATCATCGGCAATATTCCCGACGACGGTTTGAATGTGTCGGGCATGGTGTCGGCACCCGTATTTGGTGCGGTGTACCGACAGGCAGCCTTCCAGCTGTCGCACGAGACCGCGTTTGACGTCACGGCCGACAAGGAGCTGTTTGAGCTCGCGTTGTACGGTAATCAACTCAATCGCGGATATAAGCTCGAGGACCTGGGCGGAGAGCAATACTCAGTTTTCGATGCCGGTCTGGCCGTGGGCTATCGTTTTGAACAAGATTACTTCAAGGGTCTGTATGGCGGGTTGGGATTTCACTTCTATGTCGGAACGTTCTTTGACAAGATAACCGATGCTACGGGTGAACTGAAGGCCACGGATTCCACATTGACAGGTTACGGCGCAATACAGCGGGTGCATGCGAATCGCGGAGACGGCATTGGATTTGACCTGAGCTTGCTGGCCGAGTTAAATCAGAAGTGGTCGGTGGGAGTAGCGGCAAAACAGGTCGGCGGGAGTATCAATTGGGTAGTGGAGGAAGCGAGGCTTGACGCATTCGAAATCGACTCCGCCGGATTGATTGTGGATTCTCTGGATGACGAAGACTACATTTCGCGGGCGTTTCATAGCACAAGCGATGTTATCACCGGCGGCAGCATTGAGTCGAAGATACCGACTACGCTTGAAGCCTCCGGCCGTTATCAGTACTCGAAGGAATTGCTGCTTGTGGGCACACTGCGGGCGCGACTTGTCGAGAGCGCACAGGGCGACACCGGCGCTGAGTTTGCCTTCGGAGGGGAGTATACCGTTTTTGGCCCGCTTCTTGTGCGCGGCGGCTTCGGTTCAGGCGGACCGTTGGGAACGAGGCTTGCGCTTGGCACCGGAGTGCGGACCTCGCACTACTCGCTCGATATCAGTTGGGCGTGGCATGACGGATTGTTCACTTCAACTCGCGGACTTTCGGTCGGAATCGGTCACTCGATATACTGGTAAGCGCGTGAAGTATCAAAATGAAGAGGCCGCGATATCGCGGCCTCTTTTGCGTTTTGCAGATACTGTTACTTTGGTGCTCGCCAGACGAGAAACAGACCGATGACTCCGAAGACGAGGTTGCCAATCCATGCCGCCCACAACGGCGACAACGCACCGCCGTAGCCGAGAATCTTGCCGACTTGCTGAAAACCGAAATAGACGAAGCAAACCAGCAGGGATAAACCGAAGCCGAGCACTAATCCTCCGCGACGCCGGAAGGCGGCAAATGGCACTCCAAAGAGAACAATAATGAACGTCGCGAACGGCTGAGAGAATTTGAACGCCAAGTCCACTGACCATCGCGCCGCGCGAATACCAGCGGCCTGCAGCCGACCGACAAGGCTCTGAATGTCTTTGTAGCTCATTTCCTCGGGCTCGATGTTCAGCCGGATGAGGTCATCAGGCGTGAATTTGAAGTCCGTGCGGACGATGGAGTCACGTTCGACAAGTGAGACATTGCGATCGCTGAACTCCGTCACTTTCGCGTTGGTGAAAATCCACGAACTGTCCACATACCTCAGGCTGTCCGCTTCCACGCGAAATCTTACCTTTCCATCTTCAACCGCCTGCAGCTGTACCCGGTAGCCGGTGGTAATCTTCGGGTCGTAGCTTTCCATTTTCAGGAATTCAGTCGGAGACGTCTGCAGATAGATGCGACCTTGACGAGACGAAACGGAGCCTTTTCCTTTTCGCACTTCGACACGATACATTTCCTTGCGTTCGAAATTCAGTTTGGGGACGACCGTTTCCCCGAGGTACCATACGGTTCCGGCGAGCGGCGCTGTTGCGACGAGCAGCAAGAAGAGAATACGCCATAAACTGACACCGGACGCCTGCATGGCGGTCAGCTCGTTGCGATAGACAAATCCTCCGATAGTGAACAGCGTAGCGAGGAGAACACCGACCGGGATGGTCAGATAGACGATGAAGGGGAGGTAGAGCAGGTAGTAGCGGCCGACGAGGTCGAACCCGACGCCGGCGTCGACAAACTTGTCCAGATGCTCAACGAGGTCAATCGTAACAAAGATGATCGCGGCGGCGAGCATCGCAAAGAAAAAACTCCGCGCGAACGCGGAGAGTATATAGCGATCGAGCAGGGTCACGCGGTAGTGAACTGCCGCAGCAGTTTGTTTAACCGTCTTACGGTAGTTTCACGGCCTAACGCTTCCATCAATTCAAACAGTCCGGGGCTGACAGTTTTTCCGGTCAATGCAAGGCGAACCGGATGAATCAGTTGACCGGCTTTCACTCCGTGTTTGTCGGCAATCTCGCGCAAACATGTTTCAAGCGCTGCAGGAACAAAGGGAATGTCGGAAAGCCGCGACATGTACAGACTTAAGTAATCGAACACAGCAGGGTCAGCAAGATGCTTCTCGACACCCTTGGAATCGTACTCGTCGGGGTCATTGAAAAGATAGGGCTGTTCCTCGAAGATATCGCGAGGCATGCGCACACGCGATTTTACAAGCGGCCATGCGTTGGCAAGCTGCACCCGCGTGATGTTGGTGTCTTTTGCGTGCGCCGCCAAGTAGTCGAGTGCATCGGTCTCGGGCAGCATACGCAGATGTTCGCCGTTCATCCACTCGAGTTTAGCTTCATCAAAGACGGCGCTGCGCGGCTGGATTCCGTCTGTCGTAAAGACTTTGACCAGCTCGTCCCGGGTGAAGATTTCGCGGTCACCTTTTCCGGGCGACCAGCCAAGCAAGGTCAGGAAATTGAACAGCGCCTGAGGAAGAAAACCTTTCTCCTGAAACTCGCCGACTGACGCGGCTCCGGTACGTTTCGAAAGTCTCTTTTTGTCCGGGCCAAGAATCAAGGGGACATGTCCGAACTGCGGGACGTCCCACTCCATGGCGCGATACAGCGCGATTTGTTTCGGTGTATTGGAAATGTGGTCGTCACCACGGAGAATATGCGAGATGCGCATATCATGGTCATCGCATACAACAGACAGATGGTAAGTCGGCGAGCCGTCGGAACGGAGCAGGACAAAGTCCTCAAGTTCGTCTCCCTTGTAGTTTACTCTGCCGTGCACCAAATCCATCCACCCGATATCTTCAGATGGAGCGGCAAAGCGCACAGCGTAGGGTTCACCCCGTTTGAGTCGCTCGGGAGCTTCGGCACGGACTTTTTCCAAATCGGCCTTGAAACGAAAGGACGCTTCGCCTTTCGCCTGCGAATCAGCGCGCATTTTCTCAAGCTTTTCGAGGGTGGTGAAATCGTGATAGGCTCGTCCGCGAGCGATGAGTTCGTGGGCAACTTCGACGAAACGTGGCTTTCTGTCGGATTGATAGACAATCTCCTCGTCGGAATGAAGTCCAAGCCACTCCAGCCCGTCGAGAATTATCTGCGCGAGTTCTCCGCGTGAACGCTGCGGGTCGGTGTCTTCGATACGGACAAGAAACTTGCCACCCACCGAACGGGCAAAGAGCCAGTTAAAGATGGCAGTGCGGGCACCGCCGACATGCAGATATCCAGTGGGACTGGGTGCGAATCTAACTCGAATTTCATTCATCAGAGGCTCCGCCGCGGACAGGCGGCGCGTTTTCATCGGTTTCCTGAACTTGATACTCAATCCCGCCAAACCATTTAGCAGCAAGGTTATACACGACCGCACACAACCCGCTCACGAGCGAATAGAAAAGCGCGCCCATCAGTCCCATGAACAGCGCCATGAACAGCGTGGAGACACCGCCGAGGGACTTCAACTGCGCGGCCTCCGCCCCGCCGAACATCTGCAATCCGGCGTCGCCCATTCCCTTCAGCAGGAATGCACTGTACAAACCAAACAGGATGCCGAAGAGCAGTCCGAGAAAGAACCCGACCCGGACGGCGCTGCGAGGTTCAATGCGGGTAATTTCGCGTCGTGTCATTCTTCAGGTTTGATGTATGTTGCCGGTCGGAACAGGATATTGGGCTGAGTAGAAGACGGTTCGATGATGACGTTTTTGAAGGATTTAGCACCATTGGGCCAATGTGCCTGCAAGTGATGCAATCCACGGTCGAAAACGAAATTCGCCGGTGTCAGCAGACCGGTGGGAACGTCGTCAATGATAACATGCGCACCGGGCGGATCGGAGTTGATTTCCACATACTTCCATTGCCACTTATATGGAGTGCCGTTGGACCTGGGAAGTTCCCTCAGGTCACTTCGTGCAATCGGTTGCAAGAAGAAAGCCAGACGCGTTGTATCTCCGGCTTGTAAGCGGATGCGCTGTTCCTGCGGAATCGGGCGAAACCCGTCCTGGCGCAGCGTGACAATGACCGAATCTGCGGGAAGGTCGGATATGTACGCGTTTGTATTGGCTCCGGTTGGGCGGTAGTTCAAGACGACTTCCCCTCCGTCCGGTGACGACGTGACAATCAACACGGCGGACTCATCGCGCAGCCATGACAAGACGCCCATCGCGGTGGCGGCGAGCATGAGTGCTGACGCGACCCATATTCGGATCAGAGCGCGCCGACGTGCCTGCGGATTGATAGATTCCTGACTGATAATCACGTTTCGGAATAATAACAAAAATCCCCTGTTCCTGCGGATGACGGGGGATTATTTATTGTCGCGAAGCAAGCTTGTCGCACTGCCGGAGTAATTAGAGCTGTCATCATACTCTTTGAAAGTGAGTATCTTTAAAACCGGTCGGATATTTCAAGCCGAACCCGAGCATCCGGTCAAACCCGATATGAGCAGTAACGATGACTCCGAAGGCCAGCAAAAAGCTGTTGCCGTCGAAGTATCCGATTGCGATGATGCCCAGTGCAGCTACATATGTGTGGGCTAGGTTGTAACAAACGGCGCCGACTCGCTTATTGAGCAGATAGCCCAGCATGAACAGGTCAGGCGTCAGAAACAGTAGCGCGAATTGCGTCCACGACCCGGCAAGAGTGGAATAGACCAGAAGACTCAGAACAAATACAGCGAGGCCTTCAAGGTGCAGGAGGGTGCGTGGAAAACTTAACAATTAATCAACTTACTCTTCTGAAATCTCTTTCAGTTTTGCAAGCGCGCTTGGCCACATTTGATCGAACATTTCCGCCCAGGAGTCTTCAACGTCTATGTCGATCGAGACTTCAGTTGCGCCGCTGCGATCTGTGAGTGTATAATTCTCAAAGGCGGGCGTCCACTTCTTGACATCTTCGCTAGTCGTATCCTCTATTCCGTCGTTCACCATGCCAAGATGCTCAATAGACATGAACTCGTTAGGCTTGTTCTCGGCAATGCGGCTAACCATGCCGCCAAGTTTCCCGTCTTCCCCTGGCCCGAGAAAGAGAATCTTGCTGCCTTTCTCCCAATTCCCCTTGTAATGCGAGCCCGTGCAGAATGTTTCTGTCCAGATGCGGTAGGAGTCGTCGTCAAAGAGCTTGCGCCAAACTTTGTCCCGAGGCGCGTTAATTGTAATGGAATAGTGCGCTTTCTTCACGTGTTCCCCCTTAACAATGTGTTAGCTTTACTTTCGCAAGATTTTCTCAAGCGCTTTTCCCTTGGCAAGTTCATCAACGAGCTTGTCAAGATACCGAATCTCTCTCATCAGCAGCTCTTTGATTTCTTCCACCCTGACTCCGCAAACCACGCCAGTTATCAATGCGCGCGAAGGGTTGAGATTGGGCGCCTGCGCGAAGAAATTTTCAAAGTTGGTTTTCTTTTCAATCAGCGCATCCAATTGCTTCTGAGTATATCCCGTGAGCCAGCGGATAATTTTATCAACTTCGTCTTTTGAACGCCCCTTTTTCTCCGCCTTGGCGATATACAGGGGATACACACTCGCGAAGCTCATTGCGTAGATGCGATGGTTGTCCATTTCAGTTACCGCTGAGGTTAGTCAGGTCTCACGGAAATCATCACAAAGTAATTCATACCCTTGCGGAGAGGGGGGGATTCGAACCCCCGGTAGGGTTTTAAGTCCCTACAACGGTTTAGCAAACCGCCGCCTTCAGCCACTCGGCCACCTCTCCTGAAATTAAGCAGTGGCCTCAGGAAACCACATCATACCAGACTTGCAACAGACCGTTGTCATAGGCCTTGTGCTTCGTGTACTTCAGCACGGCGTCGCGCATCAAACCCGGACTGACGGGAATTCCCTGACCGAGCAGACGCGGATGAATTGCGAGCACGATTTCATGCAGCCAGCCGTTGTCAAGAAATGCAGTGGTCAGTTCTCCGCCGCCAATCAGCCAGACGGCTTTTTCGCTCTCCGACGACTTCAGCCACTCGCCGACCTGAGCCAGACTGCCAAACCTCGCCTTACTGCCTTTGTAGGCCTCAGGAGTCCGGCTGACCACCCAGTGTTCTCCAGCGGTCAGCGTATCATCGCCAAGCGCTTGCGCGACCTCGTAGGTCTTGCGACCAAGCACAACGGCATCCACCGTGCTGACGAATTCCGAAAAGCCATAATCACCCTCTTGAAACAGCCAGTCAATGGCACCATCCGGTCGGGCAATGAAGCCATCCAGACTGGAGGCGGCGAACAGGATGACCTTCCGCATAAGCTCCTCAAGAAAATGATTATATTAAACTTGCGGAGGACGGGAGACTCGAACTCCCAAGGGCTTTCGCCCGGCGGTTTTCAAGACCGCTGCCTTACCAATTAGGTCTAGTCCTCCGGGCGGAGGGCATTCCGTCCCCGAAACAGCAAGTATATCCCATTTAGGTGAAAAAAGCAAGCGGCAGTTGTGGGAAATGTTCTTCAAATTTATTAACTTGCGAACAAAATCTTGACCGAAATGACTCTCTTCCGCTACCTGACCCGGGAGTTTATCCCACCCTTTTTCTTCAGCCTGTCGCTGATTGTTTTCCTGTTTGTCCTGAACCTGGTCTTTACGATGTTAGGCCGGATTGTCGGCAAAGGGCTGTCCGTGTTGACGGTATTGGAGTTTTTCGGGCTGAACCTGGCGTGGATGCTGGCTTTGGCCGTACCGATGGCCGTTTTGGTCGCGGTGCTGTCCGCCTACGGCAGGCTGTCCTCCGACAATGAAGTCACGGCGCTGCGGTCATCGGGTGTCGGCCCGTGGCAAATGATAACTCCGGCCATTCTCTTTGGTGTCGTCTCCGCGGTGGGATTGGCCTATTTCAATAACGAAATCCTGCCCGACCTCAACTATCGTTCGCGGCAACTGCAGACCGATATCAAGCGATTGAAGCCCGCCATGATTCTTGAGCCCGGCGTGTTTCTAACCGACATTCCCGGGCACGTGCTGTATGCGCGGCAGGTGGACAACGAAACATCGCAAATTCATGACGTCGTCGTGTACGAAGACGATGATCCGCGTTTCAGCGGCACGGTGCTGGCCGACAACGGAAAACTGAAATATGAGGAGTGGTTCGAGGGGTTCGAGTTCAAATTGAACGACGGCGAGATTCTACGTTCCGACCGCGCGCGCCCGGGTGAACATCACCGGATTGCGTTCAAGGACGCGGTGTTTCGCATTCATGCTCCGGACATGTCCTTGCGCAGAACCAGCACGGAGTGGCGGGGCGATCGCGAAATGAACGTCACGCAGTTGCGGCAACGGATTAAACAGTATCAGGAAAACGACGCGGAAAAGAATGCCAAGAATATCTCACGGCTGCGCGTTGAGATTCACAAGAAATTTTCGATACCGGCGGCCTGCTTGATTTTCGCCGCGCTTGGCGGGTTACTCGGTCAGATGGTGCGGAGATCAGGCATTGGTGTGTCTGCGGGTTACAGCATGGCTTTCTTCCTGATCTACTGGGTCTTTCTGATTGCAGGTGAAGACTTGGCCGATCGGGGCACCGTAAGTCCTGCGTCCGCCATGTGGGCACCGAATGTCCTGTTTGCCTTGGTGACATTCTACTTGTGGTGGCGGCAGCGAAGGTCGGGACAAGGATTGTTTGGATAACGAAAGAGACCGCGCAAGCGGTCTCTTCGCAATTGAATAACTCTGGTCCCGTCCTCTGGGGGGACTAGGCGGGGGAGAATGTTTTGCTTAACAGAACTGCGAAGGTACATGACTATCGTGCCTGACTAAAAAAACGGCGACTCTTTCAAGCCGCCGCGTCAGCGCAAAACCCGCTTTACAAGCGGCTAACCGACGGCAATTACCAAGCGCGAGAGATTGAACTTCGTCGGTTTGACAAACACGACCGTTGCAGACTTGCGATCGGAAGACAGCTCGACCTTGTAATCGGACTCCTCACTGAAATAGCGGGGGAATACAAGAATGCGATCCACTTTGTCCAGTCCAAGCGAAGACGCATTGATGACAATCCGAGAATCGCGCCGCAAATCGAGCGAGCCGGTGTGCTGCACCGCCTCGATATCCCCGGTATTCCACTTGCCCAGTGCGGGCTTGCGAATGGCTCCCGCCTTTTCAAGGTCGCGGAATGTGCCGATGTGATATTTGAGCGAATTCAGCTCCTTGGCCAGGCTGTCATTGGAACTGGCCATCACCGCCACCTGTTGCATCATGGCCGCACGTTCTTCTTCGAGGGAGCGAATCTGCTGCTGCAACTCGGCTTTTCTCGCCTCAAGGTCATCAACTTCCGACTGCTTTTGATTGCGCTCCTGAATCAGCGTCTGCCGTTCCGCGTCAATCTTGCGCTTGGTCGCACGCGCAAGCTCATTCGGCGTAATCTTCGCCTGTCCCTGTGTCACAAAGGTGCCGAAGATGCCTTCGCCGTAATAGTTCCAGACTTCAAACCCCGGCAGCAGTTCAGGTACAAGAGCTTCCTTCTCGATGAGTGCCAGCGCATCATCTTCATTCATGCCGATGTCCTCAGTCAGGAACTTCAAACAGACAGCAAGATGCGTATCGCCCTTTTGAGCAACCACCGGAGGACGCAAGCGCGACTTGACCTCACCCAGCTCGGTACGCAGTTTCTCCATCTCAGAGGAGATGTCAATGACTTCCTGCAGCATGCCCCGATAGGACAGGTCTTTTTCCTGCGCGACACGATTCGCAAGAAGCTGCGCCTGTTCTTCAGTCAGTCCCATGGCCGACATTCCGGTCGTGTCAATCTCGTTACCGGGATGAGACTGGTTGTAACGCGCGACAAGGCTTGAAATCTGCTGCTCGCGTTCGGTGATTTGGGTGTTAATTTTCTCCACCCGGTTGACGAGCTCTTGAAACGACCTGACTTCGGCGGGTTCCATTCTGGAAATGAAATGGAAGGCGAGTGCGCCGAGAATGAGCAAGACTACCAAGACGGTAGCCCACATAGCCACGCCGCCTCGCTGAAATGTACGTGATACTAACATGGAACTGTTCTCCCGAAACAGTTTATCGTAGAATACAAATTTAGAACAGACTTTGCTTCCTTCCCCTCGGAGTCCGGAACGCGCCGTGAATCGTGCAGGACTCAGGCAATTCGGACTTGGAAGCGAAGTACTCGGTGCGGATTTCATCACAGCCCGACGTGGCAAGCTCGCCGGATTCAACGCAGATGTCGGCAGTAGTGATGCCGCGCGGAACTCTGAATTCGGACTCGGGGTAATCCATCACTTGATAAGCCGCGAGCATGAACTCAGCCCAAATCGGCAATGCGGCCTTACCTCCCTCTTGTCCCCGTCCCAGCGACTTTGCCGGGTCATCGAGTCCGACCCAGACACCGGCCAGCAGATGCGGCGTGAAGCCGATGAACCATGCATCGGTATTGTCGTTGGTCGTACCGGTCTTTCCGGCCGTGGGGATACGGAATTCATACTTGGAACGAAGCGATGCGGCGGTGCCGTGGTCGCTGACTGACCGCATGAGACTTTGCACGAGAAAGGCTGTCTCTTCGGACATAACGACTTTACGCTCGTTCCTGAACTGTTCGATTGTTTGACCGAATTGGTCATCGAGTCCCGTTACGGCAATCGGTTTGGACCAAATGCCGAGCGTCTGAAACACTTGATAGGCACCAACAATGTCCAAAGGAATGACTCCGGAAGCCCCCAAGGCAAGAGCATCATACGGGTCAAGCTTTGTCGTTATGCCGCAGCCTCTGGCAAGTTCAACAACATCGCGTGGATTCGTATGTTCGCGAATCAACCGCACGCTGACCACGTTCAGCGACTTCGCCAGCGCCTGCCTCAAGTCCACGATGCCGCCATATTCGTCTGAGAAGTTCTTGGGCGCCCAGAGGTCACCGTTTTCAAGGGTTACGACGATTTCATCATTTGAAACCTTCTCCGATATCGGCATACCCTTGTCAATCGCCGATGCATAAACAAACGGCTTGAAACAAGAGCCGGGCTGCCTAACGGCTTGCGTGGCGCGATTAAACTTGCTGAGCTCGAAGCTACGGCCGCCAATCATAGCAAGAATGTGTCCGGTGGCGGGGTCGAGGGCAACAAATGCCACCTGCACCGGAAGCTCAGCGGTCGCGATGGAATCGGCTAATCTCTTATTGGACGCAAGCCTACGAATCGCGGCTGTATTCGAGTCCGGGTACATCTCCTTGAGCCGGAGCTTCACATTGGTAATTTTGTGAATCTCATTGACTTTATCCTGCAATTCCGGAAGCACCTTTGCGACGGCATCTTCTGCGCACTTTTGCAATTTGGCGTCAAGCGTGGTGTAGACCGTCAGCCCATCCTGCAGCGGATCGAAACCGTGGCGGTCGCCGAGTCGATTCAATTCCTGTCTGACATTCTCCGTGAAGTACGGGGCAATTCCCTCTTGAGTCCGGTCCATGGACGGATGCAGCGGCAACGGAGTGTCCACAAGACTGTCCCGCTCCGCTTTTGTGATGTAGCCCACGTCCTCCATTCTACCAAACACGAGATTGCGCCGGACAAGAGTGTTCTGCGGATTCTGGAGGGGATTGTAACGGGTCGGCGATTTAGGTATAGCCGCAAGCGTGGCCGCCTCGTTGACATTCAGTTCAGGGACAGACTTAGAGAAATAGGTCGCCGCAGCAGCACCAATGCCGTATGCACCTGCCCCAAAGTACGTCTGGGTTAGGTACATCTCGAGAATTTCGTCTTTCGAGTAGTAGCGCTCAATTTCGACTGCCGTGAGCAGTTCGCGGAGCTTTCGTGTAATCTTCCGCTGCGGGCCGAAATAGAGATTCTTGGCAAGCTGCTGAGTGATTGTAGACGCGCCGCGCGGGTGCAGGTCGAGTGTTACGATGGCTTTCAGAATCGCAACACCGAGGGCTGCAGGTCTCATTCCCCAGTGGTCATAGAACTTGTGGTCTTCGGTCGCAAGAAAGGCCTGTATTACTTCAGGGGGCATATCCCGCAACGGAACATAGGAGCGCCGTTGCGTAAAGAGTTCTTTGATGAGCACACCATTCCGGTCGAGAATCTTGGTCGCGAGCGCGGGGTTGATGTTCTCGAGCTCTTCAACGGACGGCAAATCGGTTTTGAGATACGCGATAAAGGACCAAGTACCAATGATCATAACGGCAAGAACCGCGAGAACAACCACGACAGCCGGAACGGACTTCCTGACCAATGTCGCCATCAGCTAAGCGCTCCCGTCGTCTCGTCCCATATCAAGAGCTGCAGCTGCTTTCCGTCATGAACGGCGTACGTATAGTGATAAATCCAATCGCCTAAATTGACATATCGTCCGCCGGGCAGGTCCAGGCTCATCGGACGGTGCGCGTGTCCCAGGACAACATCATCGATGTCTCCTGCCAAGACAGAGGCCGCAAAATTAATGTAGTCGGCATCTTCGGACGGATTGCCTTTTGTGGCATTCCGACTCTGCTTGGACGTTCCCCTTGCCAGCCACATGCCGAGGTCCGGATGCAACCAGAGAAACAATCGCTGTGCCACAGGACTTCGGAGGACTTTTTTCAGCAGACGGTAGCCGTGGTCACCGGCGAGCAGTCCGTCACCATGAAAGACAAGGGTTCTGCGGTTTGCAATTTGCACGGTGAGGGAGTCCTGATGAGTGACCAGTCCAATTTCGCATTCGAGAAAACCCTTGAGCCGAAAATCGTGGTTCCCGGCCAATAAATGAATGGCGGTTCCACTCTCCGTGGCTTCCTGAAGCGCGCGAAGAATTTTGAAGAAGCGCTTGGGTATAACAGTTTTCCATTCGTACCAGAAGTCAAACAGGTCGCCATTGATAATCAATGTACCGTTTCTCTCTCTGACCAGATTTACTAATTTGAGCAGCCGAGACAGCTGCGTCGACGCCACGGGCTCTGGTTCAGCCCCGAGGTGGGCATCCGAAACGAAGTAAACCGGCGGATTCAGAGTCAGGTGCTCGGTTGGCGGAATGTGCATAAGAACTACAATATACGAACTCTTATAGGGGAGGGCAACGGCGGATCGGAAATTTTTTTCTTGCAAGCCCTTGTTTAGGGAAAGTTTCGGATTGTCAACATGTGAGCGAGAGAATCGCTTGACATTCGCGTCCCATAGCCGTTAATTTGGGTAATACGCAGGGCCTAACGAATATGTATATACCGAGTTTTGCTGTATTTTGGTCAACCTACCGCCGGACGGTTATCGGTCTTGCAGTCGTCCTGCTGATCGTGCTCATTGGCTTGCTGGCCGGGTTTGACGCGACGATCGTTGCGGCCGTGGCAGCACTTGTGGGGATTCTGACTCAGGCCTTTGCCGGTTTTCTGGGGCTTCTTGCCCTAATTCCGTGGCTTGGCCCCCTGTTAGTGAAGGCGCTTTCGATCCCACTGATTTGGCTGTTGAACGGAGCAGGCTACTTCCTCTCTGTTGTACTTGTCGGGAGGGGACACAGTTCGTCTGTTGTTCAATCCAGAGTATTGACAGTTGTACTGATTATCGGAATCGTGATTGGTTTTATTATAGGGAAATTAATTAGTTAGAGTGCTCTTGTTGGCCAGAAGAATCGGCCCCTGCTTTGCTCTTTTGCGGTGGAATGCCTCTTATTCCTGACCCGATGAAACCGCTTATTGATAAATATTTGTATTTTAATGTTTTCTGAGTTCGACTTGCAAATGCTGTGAGTGTAACCGGGCTGATTCTGCTTGACTCTGAATAAAGGGATGGGTATAATTTATTGAATCTGAATCCAAAGGAACAAGAAATTTGAAGCGCTGGTTTGCCCTATTTGTTTTTGCAGCTGTCGCGGTAAGTTCCGCATTTGCCGGCGTTGAACTGTTGAGCCTGTCCGCAGACCCACTGGGTGACCATGCGCGCCTCCAGTGGCGTACGGGGCAGGAAATCGAGTTTGACAAGTTCATCATTGAGCGTTCAAGCGACGGAGTCTATTTTCTTCCCGTCGGTCAAATTGACGCGCGGGGGTCGTTCTCTGAGTATGCATTCACGGACGAGAGTCCGCTGGATGTCGAACGGGAGCGAACATTCTTTTACCGGCTGAAGCTTATCAATAACGACGGCACGTTCACGATGAGCCTTCCCGTGGAAGTCTCGCTAAGTTTTTCGGCTGTGCAGCAGACGTGGGGCTCTATTAAAGCCATGTTCCGTTAGAACCTGACTATTCGTTCTGAGAAAGCCCTGCTTCCACGAAGCAGGGCTTTTTGTTTTCAAGAAGTTGAACGCGGCCTATTCGTCGGGCAGAATCCAGACTCGCAGAGGCCAGGCTACTACCAGTGCAACGAAGATGCCGAGCAGGTAGCCGGCGGCCACATCGGACGGATAGTGATAGCCCAAGTACACGCGGCTGTAACCCACTGCCAGAGCACCGGCAATAAGGATCGGGCTTACCTGCGGGTAGAAATAGCTCCAGTAGATCGCTTGACCCGCCATGTTCGCCGCATGGTTAGACGGGAAGCTGTAGGAAGACTTGTACGTGGTCATGCCGAACTTATCGGTATAAATCCAGTTGTCCTTGTCTTCCTCATAGAAGTGCGTTTGCGGAATCACATTACAAGGCCGGATACGGGCGACGGCCGGCTTTATAATTGTCGCGGCAAGCTGATCGGTTGCAGCAACAACGAGGAAGCAGCATAGCGCCACTATCCTCCCTTTCCGGTTTGTTCTAATCACAAAGATCAGCCAGAGAATACCGAGTGGAATCATCCACAGTTTGAGGTCAGAAATCAAGGGCATAATCGCATCAAAGAACGAGCTGGTAAACATCTGGTTTATCATCCCGAACACACCGCGATCCCATTGTTCAAACCACGTCAGTTCTGCAGTCACAAGACCTCCCGTCCAACGACTCAACTATTCATCCAAGATCAACGCCGTTCTTGAGCAAGTTCAGCTTCCAGGTCAACGGGCAGCAGGATACGAAAGACACTGCCCTGCCCGGGAGAAGATTCAACTTCAATGTCCCCGCCATGTGCGCGGACAATATTCAAACATATAGACAATCCCAAGCCCGTTCCGCGTGAAGAATCCTTTGTCGTGTAGAACGGTTCGAAGATATGCCGGACAACTTCAGGAGCCATTCCGGTTCCATAATCTACGACTTCAATTCCAATCCAGTTTTGATTTTCGGTTTCCGCCTGTCGAATGGTGATGGATCGGTTCGCAGGATCGACAGATTTCGCAGCAACTGCATCAAGAATCGCATCGCGCCCATTCACCATGAGATTAATCAGCACTTGTTCAATCTGGTTTCTGTCACCTCTGAAAGACGCCGCAGGGTTACTCATCTCGACAATGAGGTCAACATCATCCTGCCGGATTTGTTCGCCGACAAGCGTGATTGCACCGTCCACGACTTCTTTGAGGGTCAACCGTTTGAACATCGTGGAGTCGACGTGCGTGAAGCCGCGGAGATGATTTATTGTATCCGACATTCTCTCGACGGTCATGCGAATCTTCTCAAGGTTGCTCTCAAGGAGTTCGTCATTCAGCTTGCCGTTCTTTCGAAGCAGCTTGATGAGATCAGACGTGATTGCAATGACATTCAGGGGCTGCTTCATCTCGTGCGCGATAGATCCTACCATTTCGCCGAGTGAGGCGAGGCGCGCGGTGTGAATGAGTTGAGCGTTTTTGGTCTTCAATTCGCGTGATCTCTGTCTAACGATATCCTCGAGGTAGGCATTGTAGTGCTGAAGCGTGCTCTCGAGCTGTTTTTGTTCGGTGACATCCATTCCCACAATGAGCCGGCCAAACCGGCCGGGTGCCTCGCGGAACCTACGGGCACTCCATGCGAGGAGCCGCGAGGTGCCTTCTGGACCTGAAAACGGCGCGATGCGAGCGGTAATCTCGTGCTCCCAATAAGGGTCAAAGATTTCAGCAAGCGGTGAACGTCTATCTCGATAGAGTTCGGCAAGCTCCAAGCTTGCTTCTTCAAATGTAAGTCCGGTCAGGTCTACGGCAAACTTGTTCCAGCGTTCGAGTCTTCCATCCGGGTTGACATAGGCAATCAGGACATCGGCGGTGTCGAGCAGACGGTCGTTAAACTCGATTTCCTCACTCAGAAACCGAGTACGCTCTGAGACTCGTGCCTCAATATCCTGGGTGACGGAAAGAAGGTCACGCTGAACCTGTCTAAGACCTGAAATGTCCGTGAGTACCAGAACGACCTGATTGACACCTTCGTCGAGCAGTAACCTTTGGACTTGCACAGAAACATCTTGCCGCGGTATGACGATAGGTCCAGCGAAATCTTTTTCAAACAACTCGCGAAGTTCGACCCACCCCAAAGCATCCCAGACATATTCTCCGGCATTCAACTGTCCTGCGTCCATGACTAACGCTGCGATATCGGGAGCAGACGAGACAACCTTACCCTCAGTTGTGCAGAGAATCGCACGGCTCTTCAGCCTGCCCAATGCCTCCTTGCCGATAGCGGCCAACTTGTCCAGCCGGGACCTGTAGAAACACCTTTCAACGACCCGCAAGAGAGTGGCAGCATCGACTGGTTTGGGCAGGAACTCGGCGGCTCCATGCTTGAGGGCGCGGAGCGCCAAATTTCGCTGGGCATATGCGGTAACAAGAATCACATGAACAGAGGGATCTGCAACCCTCACCTTGGCCAGCAATTCGATTCCGTTCATGCCCGGCAGTCGCACGTCAGTAAGCAGAACCCGTATGCCGCGGTTGGAATTCAGGATTTTGAGTGCCGCAGGCCCGTCGGCGGTCTGATGCACGGCAAAGCCGTGCTCGGAGAGCACGGCAGCCAGCGTTTCGCGAGCCGAAGCGTCGTCGTCAACAATCAGGACTTCGCGGTCAGATGTCATACTATCGAAGATAGTTTAGCTGACCATGAAAGTCAAGTGGATGGCTTTACAAGTACTTCTTGACCAGCCCGTCGATAGACTCGAGAGAGAACGGTTTTTCGAGGAAACCGTCGGCTCTGGCAGTCTTGTCGGCAAAGAAACGGCGGAAGTGCGCAAAGCCAGTAATGAAGATGACGGGCAAGTCGGGATTCACGCGCTTGACGGCACGCAGAAGCTGAAATCCGTTCATCAGGGGCATGTGGATGTCGGTGATGATCATGTCCGGGGAATCCGCGATGACCATTTCAAGCGCCTTCTGTCCGTTTGGCGCACCGAGACCTTCATAGCCTGAGAACTTCAGGAAATTGATCAGCAGATCACGAATGACTTCGTCATCATCAACAACAAGAACTTTTTTCTTCAGGGTTTCCATCTGTGCCTCGTGGCGATGATATGATTAATTTGATGTTTCGTTAGAGAGTTGCGATTTCGACAGATCAAGCATGGTCACACCTTCAATGGAATAGTTCTTGACAATCGGGTCGGAGATCAGCTTCAGCTTGTTCATAATTCCCTTGATCTTGTGGACTTGCTGTTGAATGACTTCAAGCGCCGCCTTGTCCTGCGGGTCTGCCGAATCAAGTTTCAGTTCCAGAAACTGCGCATATCCGAGAATGATGCCCAGTGGTGTGTTAATGTGGTCGTTGGCGGTTACGGCAGTCTGGGTGATCGCCCGCAGTCGCGCCGATTTGATTTTCTCGTTTTCGAGCGCCTTGATCGGCGTAACATCGCGTTCGATAACCGAGAAACCCAACGTTTTGCCATTTCCGTCGGTGAGCAACGTGTAGGTTGCTGAGACGGGAAAAACTTCGCCGCCTTTACGCTGCCTTTGCACTTCGGGATCGGTCATTGAACCACGTTGCTGCAGCAGCCGAACCACGTTAGGCGATTTCCGTGAGAAACCGGGCGGATTCAGATAATCGTCCACGTTTTTGCCGACAATCTCGTCGGACGTGTAGCCATAAACCCGTTCGGCACCTTTATTCCAGAGTCTGACGATGCCCGATTCGTCGCACGTAAAGATCGCCTCGTGCGAATTCGTAATGACAAGTTCAAGATACTCCGAGACCTTTCTCAGTTTCAGGAGCTGCTCGTTGAACTCGCGGTACGTGCTGCGAAAGTTGTACTTGACACGCGCATTACGACAAGCTTCAACGAATTTGGCTGCATCGCACGGCAGAGACAGGTAGTCATCCACACCATGCTCCATGAGTTCAATCAGGCCGTCAGGTTCGGGTCTGCGCAGGAGCGCGACAACAACAGGGCGGTCGAATTCTTCACCGCTGAAGATGCTGCTCCAGTCGAGTGTGCCGCGGACGGGCACATCCACGAAAACTACTTGTGGTCTGACCTTATCCCAGGAGGCTGCCATATCGCTGAGAGAACGGAACCGGGTTGAATGCCAGTGATCCATTTCAATCGCCGTGGAAATTGCGTGAGCGAGAGCATTGTCATCGCAAACGATATGCACTTCGCCCTTCTGGCCAAGCAACTGACTATCACCGGGCCCGGGCAACAGGCGTCGCAGAGCCAACTCGACGGTTCTCGGGAGCAGGTGGGTGTCCCCGGGAAGCTTGAGAAAAGCAAACGCATGCGCCTTGCGAGCCACGTGTTCGGCTAAGACATCCCGATACGCGCACGAAATCAGGATGACCGGTATTTGGTCGGAACCTGAAACCAGCGGCAGCCTCAGCAGTTTGCAGAGGCGAAAACCGTCGAGATCCGTAAGAGAGACTTCTGCCAGAACGGCCGCCGGAATTCGCTGCTTGATGAAGCGAATGGCCTCATGCGCAGTCGCCGCGAAATGAATCTCAATGCCTTCGATATCCTCGAGCGACGCTCTGACTTGTGAACGAATATCTTCTTCCGGAATGACAATGAGCAACGGCGCAAGCCCGCCGGATCGTCCGTTAAACGGTACTCGGAGTCTCGTTCTGTCCACTATGAGTTTCTCCTATCGTCAGAAGAAGACTTTGCACGCCACGCGACTGTAATCGCATTGGGCTCACGGTCAAACCTCACTTCGTCCGCCAATGCAGAGGCGAGCTGCAGTCCGGACAGCTTGCCCTTGGGCGGTGCACTGGTCAACTGCCGGATTTTGGATTTGCCGTCAAAGCCCGTTCCCAAGTCCCAGACACGAAGCTCCAATTTTTCGTCGACAACGCGCAATGACGCCCCGAATTTGGTTTCAGGATTGTGTTTCGTACCATGCTCGAAAGCGTTGTCGAGTAATTCGGCCGCAAGAAGCGGAAGTTTCCGATATGCGACGTCGTTGTCATTCGCCGCCCCAGCCGCGACGGCAATAAGTCTTGCTATGTCGGCGGCCTCTGGCTTATGGTCTCCGTGAAACTCGAGTTCGAGATCACGTTTTGCCACAGAATCGCCCCGCTCTTCACGGAGTGAAGCTGAGAGTCTTAGACTGAGGTCAATTAGCTCGGCCAAATCAGACAGTGAGTATGGTTTGCACAAGACGTTCCACGCACCAGAGTTCAAAGACCTTTTGAGCAGCGCCGGATCCCCCATTCCCGTCATGATGCAGATAATGGCATCGGGAGCGATTTGATGCAGCGGCGCGATGAGTTCGATTCCTGAGCGGCCGGGCATCATCATGTCCACAAGCACCAGATCCGGCTTTGCAATTCGACACGCATCTTCTGCGCGATCAGTAGATGTCTCCGAGAAAACCGTGCATCCAACGACTTCAAGTGCGGCGACGAGCACACTGGAAATGTCAGGGTCATCGTCGATAATCAAGACACGGGGCTGCTGTGAATCGTTCATTGTTCCGTCGTAAAAATCCAACCTGTGAAAATCTGCTTCCGGCAAGACATTTCAGGGCAACATTCATACCATGAAAAATGCCTCTGCTTAATCAGTCAGAGGCACTTCAAGATCGTGGTCTATTCAGTGTACCACGGTAAACAATTGTTTAAAAGAGACTTAATTCTAAGATTTTGTAAATGAATTACTTATAAAATGAGAGGAGAGCACTTGAGGTAAGCTCTGCCGCCTCGTCCGACATGTAATGCCCGGATTTCAACCTGGCATGAATGGCTGCCAGTCGCTCCGGCGGCAACGGCGCATCAAGTTTCTCTTTTTCAACTTTGGACAAAAGGTTTTGCGTAACTCTCTGTTCTGCAGAGAGTTCATATTGATCGCCTTGCAGATTAACGGTCGAGCTTGGCAACTTCGCCGGGCGCTCCGGGATGTTATCCTTGATTTCATCCGGTGCTCCCGGCAGGCGATACGGGCGGTTGGATTCTACACGCATGGAATATTTGTCCTATTTACGATGTTATGTCAAAAAAGATAGCAACTGGTGTGCCATCCAACTACTGGCCGGCACCGGCGAATTGGGCCGTGGGAAGTGCTCCTTCAGCTTTCAGTTTGTCAAAAAGCTCTGACCAGCCAGATCGAATCTGTGTCAGGGCATCGGCAACCTGATGCAATTGCGAGATGTCGCGGCGAGTATTACCTATCATCAACTTGGTCGAGAGAAAGCTGTAGGTGTTATCCAATTGTCTGACGATTTCAGTGTTATCCGAAAGATTCAGCGTTTTACGCAGCTCGCCAAGGCACTCAATAGCGGCTTCAATAGCCTGACCTTTTTCCGACCAGCGATTGTTATGCATGTGTTCCGCCGCTTCGCGGGTGTACCTGATGGCACCGTCGCAAAGCAGAAGAACGAGCTGCGGAGTGCTGCAGGCAGCGTCCATGGATCGGTATGTAACGTGGTTCGGTGCAATTTTCATGTTATCCTAAAACTCCAGCAAGATAATTGCTTTGATTTCTCATTTTTGACAGTGTAGTTTCGAGAGTGGAGTATTGTCTGCGCAACTGTTCTTCGATAGCCTCAAGCCGACGCTCCCACGACGCAATCTGACGGTCAAGGTTTTCATTCTGGGTTTCGAGGTTTTGCTGCGCATAGTGAATGGCGCCGGTTTCGTCATCGGAAATATCGGCCGCGACGCTGGCAACCATTTCAGTTATACCCTTTCCCAATCTGAAGCTTGTGTTGACAGTACCCGGACCGGAACCGGGTGACGTGAAGCTCAGAACAATTCCTTCTGAAGGGGTGCCTGCAATTCCACGAATAAGGAGGCCGTCAATTGTCGCGGCCTGGCCATTAATCGTGGCGGAAGCAGGGACTCCGGACGCATTGTAGTTCACGACCAACGAGTAGGTACCACCCTGGCTGTTTTCGTTTGTCGTGACGAGACCAATTTTGTTGTCACCGCTTTCAAAGGTTTGACTGAACAGACTCACGACTTCTTCAAAGCGCTCATCGAGTGCATCGGACAACTCGGTTTCGTCGATAGTCAGCAACCCTCGCTGGGACGACATTATCCCGATGTCCGCCAAGTGATTCAAGACATTGCCTGACGGCAGGGCGCCGACTCTTTGTGACACAATCGAGGCCAATTGACTCCTGATTGAAGAAAGAAACCCATCTCCGAGCAGAGGAGCGGCCGTCTCGTTTTCTTCATCGTATGATGAGAAGGTGGCAATATCCTGCATGACGGAATTGTACGCATCCACAAAACTGCGGATTTTGCCTTTCATCGCTTCCTTGTCATCGTCAACGGTCACAGTGACAACATTGCCTGCATCCACTTGAAGGAGGTTCAGAGTGACTCCTTCAATGAAATTCTCGACCGTATTCGTGGATTGCGTGGCATAGATACCGTCTATGCGGAAGCGCGCATCTTCCGCGGCGGTTAAAGTCGGAACGAAAACATCCGTCGAAAAGGTATCGCCGGTGACCAGTGTACCTGCAGAAAACGTCATTGTCACGCCGTCCGCAACGGCAATCGAATTACCGGCATCACTCGAATTAATGGTAAAACTTCCTGTATTCCCTGCGGAGTCCGTCCAATCGATCAAGATACCGTTAGTCGTGCCTACAGTTCCACCGTTTGAGACGGTGAAGACATAGGTCTTGTTCACCGTCCCCGTGTATGCACCGCCGGACGTTAGTGCAGACGTTCCGCTCCACCCTGCTCCGGTCTCCGCGCTGTCAATGACTTTTCCGGAAAAGTCCAGTGAAGTCGGATTGGACAGGAAAGAAATGCGGTTATCAAGACCGGGATTATTTGCCGTGATCACCAGTCTGTATCTTCCGGAGTCGGAGCCGTCGTCAAGGATAGAGGCGGTGACCAGGTTATCGTTATCCGCAGAATTGTTGATCAGGTTCTTCAGCTGCTCGAGCGTAGTTGCAGAAGAAAAATCGGCGTCGGCGATAGTTATGGTTTCATCACCAACCTGGATGACGAAATCTCCACCACTATCACCGACGCCGGTACTATTCTTGTCGTCAAAGCCTTGCGCCGCTATACTGTGGGCTTTGGCCAGGGCAAGCACTTCGACGGAATGAGAGCCGCGAGCAGCACTTGCAGCAGCCTGGACCGCTACAACGGACGAATCGGAGGAGGAAGCCGATTTGACCACGAATTCGGATCTTCTGTCAAGATTTTGCGCGGCACCTTGCAGCCCGGCGACCTTGCCTTGGATCTGAGCCCACAGATTGAGCTTGGTTTCGTTTTCACTTTTGCGATTTTCGTAGAGGTCAACACGACGTCTTTCAATTTGCATCAGTTGTTTGATCGTGGAATCCCAATCAATTCCAGAGACCAAACCGGAAACCGTGGTTGATGGCTGTGACATTACTCCTCCTTATCGTTCTGGACTGAGGCCGATTGGAAGGGTCTCCGCCCGGTCGTCCGCGCGGAACCGCGCGGAGCGACCTGAACGATACGGGGAGAGTTACTTCCGATTAGCCGACGAGTTGTGCAACGATATTCGGCAGACCATTGGCCGTAGAAAGCATCGAAACACCGGTTTGCATGAGAATCTGCGCGCGGGTGAAGTTCGACATTTCTTCGGCGAAGTCGGCATCACGAATTTGTGATTCCGAAGCCGTTGCATTTTCACGCTGAATCTTGAGATTCAGAATAGTGTTTTGCAGACGCTCTACCATTGATCCGATGAACGTCCGCTCAGTATCCTTGGAATTAATTGCCGCGATCAGCGTGTCGATCGCCGCCTGTGCCGATGCAGTATCGGCGACATTCAGGCCGGCAATACCGAGATCGTCCGCGGTCATTCCACCCAGGTTCACATAGTAGTAATCCTGTCCGGCGACATTGGTCTCACCGATATGGAACTTGATGGCCGCGCCATCGGCAGCCGTAATGACTGCACTGCTTCCAAGAGCGAGTGTCGGGTCAGCATTAGGTGTGGCTGCGGCGTGCGAGCCATCGAGCAGCCTGAAGCCGTTGTAGTTCGCCGTACGGGCAATACGGTCGGCTTCGGACTTGAGCTGCTGGAATTCGACATTTGCGACCTGACGGTCCAACGTCGTCAGAATTCCGTTCGAGGCCTGCACAGCGATAGCTCGCATGCGGACCAGCTTTTCATCAATGACGGCAAGTGCGCCTTCAGCCGTCTGCAGCATGTTGACATTATAGGAAGCGTTCTTCTCAGCCTCGACCATACCTACGATCGAAGAGCGAAGACGTTCGCTAATGCCCAGTCCGGTGGGATCATCCCACGCGTAGTTGATGCGCAGACCGCTGGAAAGTCGCTGAACCGCCTTGTCCAGGTCGTTCTGTGCTGTCCACACAGAGCGTTGTGCACTTAGTGACAGCAGATTGTGGTTGATACGTGTACTCATGCGTTCCTCCTCCGAGGGAGCTTTTCTGGAAAGTGACCTTTAAGCTCAAATGAATTTTTCGCACCCAAATGGCGCGGTTCATCTGAATTATCGGCGACCCCTTTCCGAACTTAAATTCCCCTTGATTAAGAGGTTAGGGTCAGCAAATCTCACTGACCCCGCAGAGTTCATTCCACAATCCCAAAGAACAAATCAGCCAAGTTCTGTGAAAGACTTGACTTTCAAAATCCTCATTCAGAATCTGCTCAAGCTTTTCTTTACGAAAGAGTTTACAGATAAGCGGCTGTTGAAGAGCCGAATTTAATTCTCTCTGACCCACATTTGATGTAAAAAGAATACTCAGAGAGGCGTTGAAGGCCCGTTTTGGACGTCTCAAGATGGTCGCGGGAAGTAAGCCGTCGGCGGCTTTTCTTAGTAGCGGCTTCTCCAACCCGAACGCCGGCATGAGCGCTGCCTCAGGCAATCCGATTGCAAAATGCACGACATCAGGATCCGTAAAGGGAACCCGGCCTTCAATTGAACCAGCCATAGCCGACCCATCCAAACGAAGGAGCAAATGCCGGAAGTGATCCCGGAAGAGCAAGGTCCTCAGGAAACTGTCGGGTCGAGCATCTCTTAGAAGTTCCCCAAGATAATCTGCATCCGTTTGAACAGCGGCCAGCAAAGGAGCCGGGTCAGACAGTGATTCCTCCAGGTCTGCAAGCGAAAACCAGGAACTGACATTTCGGTAACGTTGGATAAAAAGCGGCCAATCGCCGTCAGAACGGACACGTGCCAAGAGCCGATGGTAGCCACCAAAGAGTTCGTCAGCTCCTTCACCGGAGAGAATCGCCTTTACAGAGTCTCGTGCGCGCTTTGACAGTTCATAGATGAGGACTTCGTTGGGAAGAGACAAAGGAAGCGCTCTCTCTGCAATCAATTCCCGCATTGACTTAAAGAACTCCTCGGGTGAGACGACGAGTTCAACGTGCTCAGACTTAATGCGCTCAGAGACAAGCTTAGAATAGTCTAAATCATCCGTATCACCGGCAAGAGCGACGGCGAAAGTTTTGAGCGGCGCAGGTCTTACCATTTGGAGAAGTGCCGCAAGAATTGAGCTGTCGAGTCCTCCTGAGAGAAACACACCTACAGGCGAATCGGCAGAGCTCTGTCTGTAAACCGCCTCCGAAAGCAGGTAGCGGAGTTTACTTGCAGACTGGTCACATGGGCCAAGCGATTCCGATTGAAACGGAGAAGCGCTCCATCGCACCTGATTTGCAGACTCACCAAAGAGAGTCACGACAGAACCGGGGGACATGAGTTTGACATCGCTTAGAACCGTTTGAGTGTTCAAACACACTTGCGATGTTCTCAGATAGTGAAGCAGGGCGACAGCATGCGCTTTTTGAACGGCACCACATGAAAGGAGCGACGACGGTTGACTTGCGGCTGCGGAAGTCGAAACGGTTTGAGAGTAAAATATAGGCTTGACGCCGTACTTGTCACTAATCAAGTGCACGCTGTCGCCGTGAGCCGACAGCAGCATCATCGCAAACATGCCATCAAGCTTGCTCCAGGTCTCACCGCCCCAGCGCTCAATTGCGGCGGCCAGTGTCTCAGTGTCGCTCGCTGAACTGAACCGGGCACCTTGCAACTCAAGCAAACGTCGAAGTTTCCCATCATTATAGAGCTCGCCGACGAATGCCAGTTTTCTTCCGTCAGACAAAGTGACAGGCTGCGCTCCGCCGTTGTGGTCGCGCAAGGCAAGTCTGCAGTGACCAATTGCACCGCTGCCGCTAAAGATTAATCCGCTACCATCCGGACCACGCGAGGCGAGCCTGTCCAGGGCGGACTTTGCAACAGCCTCTGTCTCGAAGGGGCTTCTTACGATTGCAATGGAGCCACACATTTTTAGCCGGTTCTGTGCAAATAGTTGGTCGTTCCGCCTCTTTTGTAGCCCGAAATTGCCCGCTTTCGGCAGCGTACCGCCGTTAGTCTCTTGCCAATTGACAAGAGTTCAGCATCGAGTTGCCGCTGCAAATACTTGTCAGAGGCTTGGAGTGCGAGCAGCTCACGCTTCACTTTGTCGCTCAGACCATCACGTTGAGACAGGCCTTCCAAGACGATTTGGCGGCGATCCAACAGTCTCTCGAGTTCAGTCATGTTACGTAAATCCGCCGCATTCCATAGAGCGTCGGAGATCTGCCGCAACTCGCGCGACAGATCCTCCGTGCTCTTTGCAACTTCGGCGCTTGCCTCAGTCAGATTTTCCATCATTCCTCTATCCAACCAACTGGGCGACTATATTTGGGATTTGGTTTGCCTGTCCAAGCATCGAGACACCAGTCTGCATCAAGATTTGCGCCCGAGTGAAATTGGACATCTCTTCAGCGAAGTCCGCGTCACGAATCTGGGACTCGGAAGCTGTTGCGTTCTCGCGCTGAATTTTCAAATTCAGAATGGTATTCTGCAACCGCGTAACCATCGAACCGAGGAATGTACGGGTCGTGTCTTTAGAGTTAATCGCCTCAATCAATGTCTCAATTGCACTTTGTGCGGAGGCAGTATTCGACACGTCAAGTCCGGCAACTCCAAGATCGTCGGCGGTCATTCCGGCGATATTAATGTAGTAGTAGTCCTGTCCGACCGTATTGTTCTCGCCAATATGGAACTTGATTGAGCTTGCTTCACCAGCAGTTGTGACAGCATTCAAACCGAGTGCCAGGGTCGGATCCGTGCTGATCGATGAGGCCTGTCGAGAACCATCCAGCAGTCGGTAACCGTTGTAATTCGCGGTTCTCGCGATCCTGTCCATTTCGCTCTTCAGCTGCTGGAACTCGACATTGGCTACTTGCCGGTCAAGTGTGGTCAGAACTCCGTTTGCAGCCTGAATGGCAATAGCCCGCATGCGAATCAGTTTTTCGTCAATGACAGCCAATGCGCCTTCGGCCGTCTGCATCATGTTGATATTGTAATTGGCATTTTTCTCAGCCTCAACCATTCCTGAAATAGAGGACCGCAGGCGTTCGCTGATTCCCAATCCAGTCGGGTCATCCCAGGCGTAGTTGATTCTCAGGCCACTTGACAATCGTTGGACTGCCGAGTCCAAGTCGTGCTGGGCTGTCCAGACGGCGCGCTGGGCACCAAGGGACAGCAAATTGTGATTGATACGTGTACTCATAGTTCTCCCGTGATATTAGGTTTCACCCGCTAATCGCGGGAAAGTTTTTTCAGTAGATAATCGGACATCGCGCGGGCAAGTTCAGCCATGGGATCATTGCTGTGCTGGCGCTCGGTGTCAACTTTTCGCAGTAACTCGAGCTTTCGTTTAGCGCCGTCCAGGGTGTATCCTTGAACTTTGACGAGGTAATTGATCTTCTCCAGATCCGCGATTGATTTGTCGTCATATCGGCGCTGATTTCCGGTGGTGCGCAACGGCTCCAAGTAGCTTTCGAACTCTTTTTCCCAATACCGAATCGTTGGCTTCGGGATCCCGGTAATGGCATGGACTTGCCCAATGGAATAGAGTTTCGGCGCTTTGGACGACCGTGCGCGCGGTACAGTCAGGATTTCTTCGTGCTTCATATCAAGTACTCCAGATAATTCAGATTCCTTACACTCTGGTTATCGGAATACTGCCCGCAGAACTTTAATTTCGGAAATCGATACATTATTGGCGATTTCAGGCTAGTTTTGACTCACTCTCAACCAGGACATTGAAGCATTTCTCAAGTGCAACCGGTAGTCGGTACTCAAGCTGATCCGCGAGGGACGTATAGTCGCCAGATGCCTGGGCTGCAAGTATCTTGTCAATGACCGGCATCAACTCAGAGCCAGCCGTATTGAATCTGCCGTGCAGTCCATCGGTCTCTGCTCGCTTACCCAAAGCAAGCGAAGATCCCCTAAGCGACAGAGTAAGCTTATCGACAGCTTCTGCAAGCTGCTGATTCGCATTGTATTCATCGCCCATTCTGAACCGAGTGGCAATCATCGGAACTTCCTGCAGCAACTGCTGATAAATCAGCACAGAATCCTTTAACATTTGTGAAGCAACATCATCCGGATTTTGCACAATCAACTCGAGTTTTTCAACTCGGGTCACTGGGGTTGAAAGCTGCCGGCGCCGGCGAAAACTATGCTCGATCAGCACACCGTCCATGGATGCTTGAAGCAGCACCTTTCTGTCGGCATGAATCTCAGATTGTATTTCGCTCAAGACCTGCCCAACTTCCATTTCGCCCGTTGCCTGCTTTTCCAATTCAAGACCATTAATATAGATCTTCATGCTGTTGCCTCCATAGGATTGTTATGACGCGTTACGTTTATCGTGCGGGCTTCGGGGAGTTCCTCAAGACATTTGCCTGCCATCGATAGCGATTGGTACAAATGCCTTAGCTCTTGCGCCTGCCCACTCACATTTGTGCCGCTAAGACTTGACCTTGCAATCTTCAGATAAGCAACAACGTGATGCAGCGGCGGATGCTTCAGCAACTCCCCATCCAATTCCTGCTCCGCTTTTGTCAGATTTCTCGATGCCGCAGTCAGCAACGGCGAATCTGAGCCGACCTTTTCTATCTGCTTACAGGCATCCACCGCACGATCGAAGAGTTTTGAGAACCGTCCGGACGGCGGCGTTTTGCCGTCTGGATCCC
Organism: bacterium; assembly: GCA_013360195.1. Lineage (NCBI taxonomy): Bacteria > bacterium. Next base: position 88,562 of record JABWCQ010000001.1, on the reverse strand, counting down.
CAGTCAGCGCGTTGTACCAGAACTTTCGCAAGTCAGACTGCCATTTCTCGTACTCGAAATGTGAACCGTTGATCGGCCGAAGCTCCACACCCGGCACGTATGTGCCACTTGCAGTCTCGTAAACTGTACACCCTTCAGAACCGACAATAGACTCCCCTTGGCAGAGTAACCTTTCTGCAGCAGACAGGACTGTTAGCACAGATACTCGCGACGCCGGGGCCGAAGTCGAGCGTTTGTCCGGAATTCTATGAACGACATTCTCCAAATGCGGTTCTATAACTAAATTGGCGATGCCATACGGAGCCGTCTCAAATGCATGGGCGGAACCTCCTTCTATTGCGACCACCGGCAATCGCCGGCATGCCGCAACATGTGCTGGTCCCGAGTCCGCCGTAACCATAAGGTCTGCAGAATCACACAGCTCGATCAAATCACGTATGGACGTCTTGCCAATCAAGTTATTGACGCGTCGATTGGTAAGCCCGCGATGATCATTATCCTTGCTTGCGTTTCCCACCAACGTGACCTCAGCACCACGATCAATCAGCATTGATGTGAGCGCATCAAACATAGGCTGCGGCCATTGCTTGTCCGATTGCGAGGCCGTCAAATGAAGAAGGACATGCGGTGTATTCGTGTAACTCCGACTATCGATTTCCCTGTCCAACGGCTTCCTCAACCGAGGGATCCGATCAATAAAGGGCATGCGTGGTGCGACGGCGTTTACATATATGTCAACTAGATTAAAAGCGCACCACGGCCTTGCAAGATTTGTCGCAAAAAAGTACCGTAACCATGAATTCCGAACCACTTGATAGCCGCTTTCATCCAGTGTCACCCCCTCAGACCCGCGAGATGCGAGCGCTGCAAGTACCATGGACGGTCGTGAATGCGTTAAATTAAACACCCTGTCATATTGCGCGGTATCCATTCTCTTGACAATCCTCGCGAATGCCTCCAAGGGAAGTCGATCAGAGCGAACACTTAGCGGCCTTAATGTATCCTCAAAGTCGATACAGACAATATCATCAACGGATGACAGTTCAGATGCGATTTCAACAAAGCTCCGTTCAATCAGGAGATCAACACTATTGAACCCCGCGTGACTTCTAAGTGCGCGAATCAACGGCTCAGACTGAATCAGATCTCCCAAGCGGGTAATTCCGATCACGAGCGCGCGGCTACTCATTGAATGACACCCTTTTCCACTCCCCAATGCCGGAATTCGTTCATGAGCATGATCATCAGCTCAACGCGACTAAGCTTGTGGTTGCGTCCCGGCACTTTTGCCATCAACTTGGCAAGTGATGCGGTCTCATTGTCGTCGAACTGAGACAGGAACTGCAAGAACTCCTCATCGTCAAAAACCACAGTTTTGAGGTCACCAATTGTGTTCATTGCCGGTGTCCTTGGGATTTGGCCTGGACCGAAGATTTTGGAGATAGCAGTTCGCATTCTGTGTGCATACGTGTGCTCTTTAAGGACGCGACGACGCGCTGCTGCGGACATCATCTTCCGCATTTCCGGGTCCTTCAAGCACAATTCAATTGCCGCAACCAGCTCGGGAACGGTGCGAACACTAGTCATTTCATCCGGAGCAAAGTGAAGTTTCAAAGGCATCTGCTCATCGACAATTTGAAACGCGCCGCACGACGCAATTTCAAACGTTCGGGGATTTACGAAAGTACCGTTTTCAAGAAGTTGTTGACCGATCGAACTATGTATATTCAAGTTCACGGACGAAGCACAAAAGATCTTCACAGTTTCCTCCGTGCTAACACGACGTCCGCTCTCCTGTAAGCGATTAACCCAGCTCTCAGGCCAATCATTACCCCAAATTTTCAAGTCAGGCATCTGCAGAAAGTCAAAGAGCCTCTGTCTATTCGGGTATCCGGCGCCAACAAACGAAAGTATTGAGCCAAACCGACTCAATTCTTCGTCAAGCAACTCAATTGGTCGATGAACCTTCGGGTTCGCCGCGCACGGCAGATACTCGACGCTCTTTGCACCGGCGCGTAGAATGGCTTCATGCGAAGCGCCACTTTGAATTGTAAATACATTGTCAAACTCGCGAACAATGTGGCGCCAATACTCAAAACGAGCGATATCCTCAACAAACCAAAATGCCGTTTTAATACCTGCCGAACGCAGCCGTCTCAGGCCGTCCACGGTTACAGGTGATTGCGCAGTGAACCATACAAGATCCACACGGTTCGAAATTGCCACTTCCGCAGCGAAGTCACCAAGGATAGACGCGAGTCGAGCTTTAAGACTATTGCCGCGGTCTCCGTCCAGCAAACTACCGAATTGTCTGAAGAGAGAATAGTGTTCTTCGAAGTTCAGGACCCTGCAGTCGTGGCCAAGATCTGTTAATGCGTCCGCTACGTGCAATGCGATAGGCAGGCTTCCGCCATACAAGGGAGTAGGCAGCAATACCTTTAGCTTTGTGGTTGCAGGATTCAAAGGCTGATTGCTTAGGCTAATCATGGCAATGTGAGAGTAGTTCACGTTCACAGATATCCCGCTCGAATGCGGTGCGTAGTTCGACCGGGTATATTTGATCGAATCCATGAATACGTTCCGTTCCCGGCATTACAACGTGCTTGAATTGTTTACCGGAATTTTGCGCCCATGCGCGAGCCGAATTTCGCATGAAGTCAAATTTTGGTGCGGACAGCGAGAAATTCGCGCTTGTTCGAGCAACGCCTTTAGAATACTCTCCGAAACTATCGCTCATATCCATGCCGATCAAGTAGATGGGCGCTGGACCAAGTCGAGATGCGATGTCCGCAGCTGCCAGGCCGCTTGCGCCTCCTTGAGTAAAGATGTTTTGATCTTGACTTACCATTAAGAGGGGCAGTTTCAAGTTTCGCAGTACCTGAGGATGTGTCCATGGGAATACAATAGTCCATTCGCTTCCGTTGGCAAACTCAAGATCGTCCAGAACAGTACTTCGCGCTTCCATTGCAACAATAAAATCCGCATTGAGACCAAACTGCCGCAATACAGGAATCGCGCCGGATGCGGCTACGATTGTAAGTTCACTCCTGAACTCCCTCAAGCATTCAATCGAAACACTCAGAGATGGACTCGAGCCAACTGCCACCGGGATTCGCGGCGAGCAGAACTCCGCGAAATCCAATTGCTTCACACTCGTAATCAAGCGCTCGTTTTCAGAGATGTTCTTTGAGACAATTGGATCGTATACTTCCCGGGACACCGCCCTTACGTGCGCCGTATTTAGGCATTCACGCAATCCCGTGTCTAAGAACGGAGCAAGAGTCCGAACATAAGGCATAACTATCAAGCGCGAGCCCGGTAGGAATGTGCTAAATACTCTTGTCATCGAATCTCTCGTCTCGCATAACAACTGATCGCGAAAGACACCGTGGACTTTGCATAGAGTGGCCAGAGTGCCAAACACTTCAACGCATGCGGAAAGCGCCTCTCTTTTCTTGAGCTCATTAGCAAGGTATCCGAGGCCATTACCAACCAGTAAAACGGAGCCATGTTGGCGCGCCAGAAGCTCAGCAACGCAATGTGCCTCACGCAAAGGATCAACAGCGCTATGAACACTGACACCTGACGGTTTATGCACCGCGTTTGCATGCCCGCTATAAGAGAGCTTAACGACAAACTCACTCATTCCACACCTAAGTAGCAATGGCTAAGCGCTGCAGCATCATCCTTTACCAGGTCTAACATGGATTCGTATGCACAAAGATCTTGTGAAAGTTCAATAAGGTGGTCACGGGCACACTTTACCTGGTTCATAAGTCGATGAGTACAACCACTTGACACGTCTGCTAGTGCATCGTACCAGGTATTGATCGAGTTCTCAATGAGAAGGTCCGGCGCACGAGTTCCGACTGCTCTTCGAAACGGAAGCACATCCGAGTATAGCGAGAGAGACTCCATGCCAATGTATTCAAACGCTTTGATGGGACTGCGTGCTTTATTGTGCATTGTGTCATTCATTGGTGCAATCCAAAGGTCTATAGGCACAGAACGAATTCTCTTCAGATGCATTGTGTAATCATTGATCCACCTGCCTCCGCAACGGACTCTTGGATGGTACGCCAACTTTCCGGGGTGCACACCCCACCAATAAAACCACACATTCTCTTTTTCATTCAAGAGGCGCTCAAGCGCCGGAATAGCGTTAGCCAGATCAATGCTATGAGTTGAGCTTCCGGCATAGCCAATTCTGAATGCACCATCAGATGACGTCCGTGCCCTACCATTAAAGTGCTCAAGCAAAGGTGCGGTCGGCAAGAGCTTCGGCGAGCTCTTCGTGTTCTCAAATTGGAGCGCTACTGTTTCATTTGGACAAGTGATCAGATCCGCGCATTCCACCAATGACCGCACATTTAACTCGAACGCAACGCGATGCTTCGCCCTAATCGAGTGCGCGGGAAAGCGATTTAGCAGAACATCGTCGCAATCATAGATTAGGGTGCCGCCTCGCTGTTCATGCCAACTTTGCAGAATGTCCCGGTGAGCTTTGTTTGACACGGATCTGAATACAACGACTACCTCGGCATTGGCAATCACCCCGTCCAGTTCCAACGCAGTTATCTGCGAAGTATCAATACAGGCAAAGTCCCGACCATACGACAACCCAAGTCGAGTAAGTGGCGACTTCCAACGCAGCCACATTCCTGCTGACTCAACACTCTCGTCGGAGATCACAAGGAGGCGGGCGCTCTGCCTGCTGCCTGTGTTCCGCAACACTTTTCGCTGCGGTGTGTGCTGATCCCATCTTTGCTTGAATAACTGCTGGTTTCTATCATCTTGATCGTATCGTTCAGGCGATGATCCCCGATAGTGAAGCACATCACAGTCAGCTACTTTTGTCTGCACACCATTTCGCTTCGCACGTAAACAAAGGTCGACGTCCTCGTACCCATTCAAAAAGGTCTCATCAAACCCACCGAGATCCAGGAATGCAGCACGTGACATAAGCATTGCAGCTGCTGAGACTGCATCAATGTCGTCTGCCAATGGTCTTGGCTGAGTATCTTCAATATCGTTGACAACTCCATCTTCAACAGCTACGCCGGCGGATTGCACACACCCGTCCCAATACCGAAGGCGTGGTGAAACAATGGAGTCAACAGATTTCTCGGACCAAAGCGTGTCAAATGATGTCGGGGAGAGTTCGCAGTCATCATTCAGGAAGAGCAGCCAATCTCCTTTCGCAAGCCTCGCGCCAGTGTTGCATGCTGCTGAAAAGGAAAGGCTTTCCTGTGAAACGTACGCCCTTACTCCACTCCTGTCGAGCGCGATTCGCTCATCAGCATCATCCATGCCGCTGCTAACAACTATTATTTCTGAATTGTTCGGGAGCTGACAGGAACGCATACTTTCGAGCAGGTGCTCCGTGTAATGAACCTGCTTATGCTCCGTAATAATAACAGATAATGGGCAGACAGACTTGCGTGCCGCAACTCTCCGAGAAGCAGAATGAATATACGAAGTGCGCTTATTCAGCCACTCATAGATGCGCGTTTCTAACGCGGCCAAAAACGTCTTGTCTTGAAGCTCCGCTTTTGTGTTTTTTGCATCCGCTGAGAGTTGTCCCGTGGTATCGGGATCTGCACCGTCAAGATAAAGGCCGTAGGTACTGCACCCAAGCGCGGCAGCGAAATGCAAGGCGCCCGTATCAGGTCCAACGGCATGAGAACAGCTCCGCAGAATTGTATGCAACTGATCAAGAGTTGTCTTTCCGCGGAGATCGAAAGGTGAGCTTGTCTGAACCGGTTGACTTCTTGACAGTATAGTACCTAGCATTACGTACTGGAAGCCGGATTGTTCCGTCACCTCCATCAGACATTGAATTGTCTCGCTGGATAGAGTACGACCTGCAGCTCCTGCATCACATATTATTGCCATTCTCCGTTCACGTTCAGGAAGGCCTTTCGGTGCCAAGGATATGGGATAACTCAATTCATACTCTGAAACCGCAAAACGCGCCCATTGTTCAGAAATGTGGAGTTTCTTGTTGGCGGTTGTTCCGTTATCGTACTCCGGCAACGTTGAATCAGCGGCACCGTAACCCCTATTCTCCAGCTTCGCCGCCATCCGCGCGAAGTCCATAGCTGCCTGAGCATTCGTCAAGTTATACACAGTGTCGTAAGACCCACTTTGCCCTGTCAGAGCAAGGATCTCATCAAGGAGATACGCAAGCATGGCATCACTGCGTGCTTGAGCAACAATCTGCCTTATATTCACAGGCAGCACAGCATCAATCTCAGGGAAGATTCCGGCAATTCCTGCATATTGCGAGTCACAGCTCAACGTTATGCTGCACCGACTGTCACGCCGCTTGACTTCTTCACACAAGGGACGTGAGTGAAACAAGTCCCCAAGCCGTGCCCACTGAATGACGAGAATTCTACGCCGTGGCGTCCGCATGTTGCTCCATGAATGTCAACGACTTCACGGCGTCGGAGTGCTGCGGGTTGAGCTCCAGAACTCTGCGACAGGCAGCGATGGCATCGTCGGCAGATCCTGATTTCCACAACGCGCCCGCGAGATGAAACCAGAAATCTGCGTCATTGGGGTTGAGTTCGAGATACTCAGATAGTGCAGATATTGCGACTTCAGGCTTATTGGATTCCATCGCGGATCGGTACAGATAGAACACTGCATCTGCATTAGCGGGGTTACTTGTGACCACTTTTTGGAAGTGTTTGACGGCCTGCTCGTGTTTGTCCCGCGCAGCCAAACTGACTCCCAAGCCAAACTCAGCACGCGTTGCTTCCGGATTACGTGCCAGCGCAGCCAGAAAGCCGTACTGCGCAGCAGTCCAGTTTTTCTGCAGCATGGCGACAGAGCCCAATCCAAGAAATGGCCGTTCAGAACTGATATCCTTTTCCACTGCCTGCAAGTAGGCATTTTCAGCTTCCGCGGCGCGATTCAAACGAGTCATGCAATTGCCAAGCAGTTGCCAGGTTTCAAATTCGTCATCCCGACCCATTGTAAAGCGACGTTCAACGATACTATTCAGAATGGCTGCAGCTTCTTCATGGCGACCCTCAAGACACAGCTTTTGAGCACGATCAATCATCGTCCGCGAGTCAGCAATGTTGTCCACTGAGTTTCCGGCGGTTTCGAGTGCCTCGTACTTACCAATGCCTTTTGACCAAACAATCTTCAGCCCGTGAGCAGTGAGGTACGTTGCGTCATCAGGCTGAATATGCTCGGACCATCGAGTAGCGAACATCAGCAAGTTCTCCGCATCATGACGTTTGCGCCCTTCGCTTGACTCTTCATGGTGAGTTACCACACACTCTGCGCAATAGTAGCTTGAAAAGCCCTTTAGTCTTAGTTTCATGCAGAGATCAATATCCTCAAATCCATTTCGATACGCCGCATCAAAGCCACCGACTTGCTGGAAGATGTTGGAACGTATCAGGAGGCAAGCCGCCGTTACTGCCGCCATTGAACGCGAGCTCGTCACAGCAGCGTGGTCTGCAGGGAAACCTTGAAAAATGTGGTATGGCGTACCGTCTTCATTGAACGCGATTCCAGCGTGTTGAGTTCTGCCGTCAGGGTACAACAGTTTTGCGCCAATGGCACCTCGAGAGCTGTCTGATTTGGCTGCTTGAAGGAGAGTGTCGATAAAGTTATCGGACACCTCTGTGTCATTGTTCAAGAACAGGAGATACTCACCTTGAGCCACCCGTGCACCCTTGTTGCATGCCAGGGCGAAGCCCTCATTAGTCTTATTTCTAATCACGGTGATATCGCCACTGACCGAGTCAAGTATCTCACTTGTCTTATCAGTTGAGGCGTTATCGATCACGATCAACTCATAGGTAGCAGTGTTGATACTACTGGCCAGTGATAGCAGGCACTTTTCCGTCAGGTCACCGCGATTATGCACTGGAATAATGATCGACACATCCTTCAGAAAGGAATTAGACTGTTGCATTTATGTCTCCTGGGACAAATGATTTATCAATCAGAGTCACAACTGTTTTTCTTCTTGTGAGTGGTTCGAATGTAGAAATTGCATGCCTGTACATGCTCTCAAGTCCACAGATGAATTTCTCTCTGGTGAATCCTTGAGCAATGATCACGCTTCCCGGATATGCACTAGTGCTCACCGCCTTTTCAACGGCAATACGGATGGACTTAAGGTCAAGTGGATCACATTTGAAGTATAGTGAATCAGGGATGTAGTCCGACAGTGCACCCCAATCTGTTGCGACAACAGGCACGCCGGCAGCAGCACATTCCAAGTGGACAAGCCCTGGAAGCTCATAGAAACTGGGCAGAACGTGTGCAGCCGCTCCGCGAATCAGCGCCGACATCGCCTGCCACGGAATCCGATCTACAAATCTTACTGGCGCTTTACGCTTCCATGAGCGAACAGCACTTGAGTATGCCGGCTGAGGTGTATAACCACCCGTTGCGAACACGATTGGAACGTCAACCTCTTGCAGTGCAGCGAGAACAGCAAGCTGGTTTTTTCTTGTTTCGAGGCGACCAATGCAAAGTATGTACTCGTCAAAGCCCAGCGAGTTACGAATCTGACTTACCACAGATTTGTCTGTTATGCATGGAGCCTCAATCTCAAATGGGATCAGCACTTGCTTTTCCACGGCAAGCGGAAAATCCGTCGCCAATCTCTGACCTTCAGATTTGCTGCATACATGAAGTACCGCAGCCGCTTCGATAGTTTCATTTGCCACGGGATTAGGCGCGTGCTGCCTAGCGTTCAAGGTCAACAATGCATACTCAAGATCATTGTACACGAGGCGACCTTCAAGGCAATTTCTGTAAAGAGAGAATGCTTGATGTGAAGCCAAGAGATAGTTCGCCCAATCTTCATAGAGCGTGGTTATAACCAGCGGCTTGACGGACTCGGCGGCAAATGCGCAGGCTTGCCCAAGCGGCTTGGGCAGCGTGATGTTCACAAAATGAACAATATCTGCCTCTTTAGCCATACTGAAATCAGAGCAGTACCGAATATCAATGCTTGTGTGATAAGCCGCCTGCTCAATAAGTTGCATAACGCGGCCATCTCCGCCCGGCGCGCTCCAAACATCGCCCCGATTCATCAGTGCAACTCGAAGTTTGCCGCTCTTTGATATCTTTGACTTTTGCCGGAAGGAACAGTTACTCAGTGCCACGTGAAGTCGCACGGCAACATCGTCCCACCTCCACCGTCTTGCCCATTCCTTGCCGGATGCCGACAGTTCTTTGCGCAGAACGTCATCAGTTGCGACTTTAGCCATGCATTTTGCAATGTCCTCAATAGCAGTCGGATCGACCGTCAGCGCGGCAGTGCCAACGGTCTCACCAAGTGCCGTAGTGGAAGACGCAATGACAGGACATCCGCACGCCATAGCCTCAAGAGCAGGCAGTCCCAACCCTTCACTTAGCGAAACAAAGACAGTAGCCAAGGCATTCGAGTACAGGTATTGCAGTTCATTGTCGCTCACGCCGGTACGACAGACAATCGATTCCGATAAGTGCATCAGATCGAAGCGACTAAGAAGTCTGTTCAGGCTTTGCTCGGTGAACTCACCAACCAAGAGTAGTTTGGAGTTCGCAGGCAGCAAATGCCTTGCATTACCAAACGCGCGAATCAGACCGGCAATGTTCTTTCTGGCGTCGGATCCGCCAACATAAAGAAAGTATGGCGCATGATCACAGTTTGTAAAGGTGTTAGATGTGTTATCAAGGAACACTTCATCAATGCCACCATAAAGCGGCTGGACCTGATCGTCTGAGAAGCCTAGTATTGCTTTGCACTGATTGCCGACATAATCCGATATTGGGAAGATTCGATCACATTCGCGTGCAATAAAGTCTAGATTGTCCAAGTATTCGTCGGTTAGCTCAGCATCACCAGCAAGATATGACTCAGGAAACTCGAGCGGAATGAAGTCATACACTATCGATAGTATCGGACACTCAAAGCGCGGTAGCGAGGCCAGCCTTCTTCCGCGGAGCATTGGCAATGGGTCAGTAACCAAGAAGACGTCTAGGTCATGGCCGCACCCCACATTCAGCTTACGAAATTGAACATTCGGGCGTCCGAGTAGCTCTTTTAGTTCGTCGTCGACAATTGAACGCGCTTCAGTGAATAGCACAAAGTCCTTGTCAGATCCCAATGCAAAGAGCTCTGGCAGTGTACACATGAGATAGCGACCAATTCCTCTTCTCCTGCTGGAGGCGATTGTCAAAGGACGAATGTCGATTCCGATTTTACGAACTGTTTGTCCAGCATAGTCTCGCGTGCGTGAATGCCGCTTGTCAGCGACCGTGTATTCCCCGGCGAATGCGGCAAGTCTACGGCGAACTCGACACAGCTTTTCAACTTGAGATGACTCAAGGAATGACAAATTCAATGACTTGAGTAGCGAATCAGCGCGTGACAGAAAATACTGATACCATCCGCTCGCTTCGGCGCATGCGGGAACACTTGCCTCCAACAAGGCGAGTTCTGAGATCACATCACGTTTATCCATTGCCGCGGCGAAGAGTTTTGTCCATTCACGTTGAGCGGCCGTGCATTCCATTGGCGCGACGCTAATGTTGGCAAAGACCCGTTCAACCGGATGCGCATTCTCGTACATGCGGGTCAAACCTTGATCAACTCTGTCTTGGATGATCGTCTGCTTGATCGGCTGTAAGAAATATTCCTACCCGACGCGCCAATGCGCTTTGAGAGTTCGTCGTAATCGGCTCTAACCATCATCTCGACCAACGATCCAAATGTCACCTTTGGAATCCATTTCAGCGCGGCCTGTGCTTTTGACGGATCACCAACAAGCAAGTCAACTTCAGCCGGGCGAATGAGGTCAGCGCGAATTCGAATATGATTAGATGAGCTTAGTCCGACGATTTGGAACGCTACGCTCGCGAAATCACCTACACTATGAGTCTCGCCTGTTGCAATGACGTAGTCATCAGCACATTTCTGCTGAAGCATCAGCCACATCGCTTCAACGTAGTCTCCGGCAAATCCCCAATCTCGGCGCGCATCGAGATTGCCGAGTTCCAGATGTGACTGCAAGCCGAGCTTGATTGCAGCGACCGCGCGGCTGATTTTACGTGTCACAAATTCCAATCCTCGACGAGGCGATTCATGATTAAACAGGATACCGCTTACTGCATACAAACCGTAAGACTCGCGCATGTTCACGGTAATGTAATGACCATAGGCTTTTGCTACACCATAAGGGCTGCGAGGGTAGAATGGTGTTGTCTCACGTTGCGGAACTTCCAATACCTTGCCAAACATTTCTGATGATGACGCCTGATAGAATCTTGCCTCAGGACAGACGAGCCTTACTGCCTCCAGAAGGCGCGTTACTCCAAGGCCCGTGAACTCGCCCGTCAGGATGGGCTGAGTCCATGAGGTCGGAACGAAACTCTGAGCGGCCAGGTTGTATACTTCATCCGGCTTCACTAAGCCTAAAACTGAATTGAGTGAGTTTGAGTCCAGCAAGTCGCCTTGCAGCAGTTCGATACGGTCGCGAATGTGTTCGATTCGCGAGAAGTTCTCGCTGCTCGAGCGGCGAACCATACCAAAGACCTTATACTGTTTCTCGAGAAGAAGTTCGGCCAGGTAGCTTCCATCCTGGCCAGTTATTCCAGTAATCAGCGCCTTCTTTTCCATAATCAACCTAGGTAATCAATGAATGAGCGTGACAGAACACGTGACTGAATTGCGACAAGTGCATTATAGACTCCCTCTTCGACTGCAAGCTTACTCACAAGATCAGTCATCTCGACCCCTTGCGCCTCCTCAAGTCGATCTGTCCAATCAATCTCTACTGCGCTAAGTTCGGCCAGCTTATTGTGCAGTCGCTGCCCAAGCGAACCAATGTAAGTCTGCTCCTCAATGATTCGATTGCGGATCGAATCGAGATTGGCTCTCAATACATGAGTACTGAGAGCATCTTCCTGACCTTCTGGGGGTGTATTGTCGTTGGCTATCGTGTCACGCAGACTTCTAACAACAAAGAAAAGATCATTTGCGGTATTCTCTTGTCCTGCGGGTTGAAACAGGCGGTCACCGGTCACATTAATGGCAACATTTTCGTTTTCATCAATCGTCCGGTAGATTGACCCTTGAATCGCCGTAGAGGTAGCTGAAACGTCACGAATGTATCCGTTTGCATCTCTTTCTATAGTGAACGGCGCACTCAATGTTGCGTGTCCCGCAAAGAGAAACTTGTCACCAAATTGAGCGTTTGCGTACTCCATGAGCGATTCGAGCTTCTGGTTCAGCTCCTGTGACGCGAATATGCGGTCCTCGGGTGCGACATGGTCATTGTCGGCCGCAAGCGCAAGGGCGTCGATTTCATTTATTAGGTCGACTATTGCCGTGAGCTTGCTGTCGGCAGCGGCGGTGTAGCCCTGTGCATTTTCAATGTTGCGTTGATACTGCTGAATTGAAGACAATTGTGTACGGGCATTTAGTGCTTGAGCCGCTGAGTTGACATCTTCGGAGGGCTGCATGATACGAATTCCACTTCCAAGTTCCTGCTGGATACGTGTCATGTTGTAGAGCCGCTGTTCAACGTCACGAACGAATGACTGATGCTGTTGTAAATGAGAGACTCGCATATTATGACTTCATGTCAAGTACGGTTTGCATCATTTCGTCCACTGTCTGAATGATCTTTGCGGCTGCCTCATACGCCTTCTGCGTTTCAAGAAGCTTAGCCATCTCCTCATCGAGACTTACACCACTAATCGCACTGCGACGGTTCGTAGCATTTTCCAGAACAGCATTTTCAATATCTCGCTGCTGTATCGTTGCCGCCCTCGAACTTCCAACTTCTAAAGGAACATTCCGCAAGAACTGATCAAGCGATATGCCTTGCGTGCTATTCTGGTGCTGCAGAGCTGCAATTCTTAGAGCGAGAGAATTGTCTCCGGGAGATTCTGCAGCTGAAGATGCGGCAATCAGTGCAACATCAGCAGAAATGATTTCGGAAACCGCAAAGGTGCTAACACCATCCACATCAACGTCAAAGAACTCGTTTCCCGGCCCTCCGTTCAAGCCGTAGCCTTGAATATGTAATGCGTTGACGGAAGACGAAAATTCCTGCGCGAAGGTATCAAGCTTTGCGATTAGTCCGGGAAGTACTTGGTCCCTGTGATTGAACAGCGCTCCGAGCTCACCACCGTCCGGCCGCCAAGAGCCATGTGATGACCCGAGACGCAAAACAACATGCTTCTTCGAGTCGCCATCCACTTCATTGATGGTAACAGGAACACTAAGATCTCCTTGAACAAGTATACTTCCTCGGGAGTAGATGTTTAGCGATCCATCGGGCTGTTCCTGCACTGAAATGTCCATGATTCCCGATAACTGTTCGACCAAGAGGTCTCTTGAATCGCGCAGGTCTGAGGCTTCATGCCCTCCAAGCTCGTTCGCTACGATCTGGACGTTCAATTCCGAGATTCCAGACGTCAAGTCATTAACGTTTTCGGCAGCGGCCGCAATGCGGGTGTTTGTTTCCTCAATTTGCGAATTGAGTCCGTCGTACACTCTTCTTACACCATTTACGAGCGCTGTTGCGCGGTCACGCATTTGGTAACGCGGTGACATGCTTTCCGGGTCGTTCGCAAGATCCTGCCATCCCTGCCAGAAATTGTCCAGGAGCGTTGCCAGGTTATTCGAACCCATTGCGTTGAATGTTTCCTCGACTTGACCGAGGACATCCTCGCGCACGTTCCAGTAGGATGAGAGGGAAACGCCCGATCTGATTTGATTGTCAAGCAATCTGTCCCGCACTCGAGAAAGGTCATTGATATCCACGCCTGCGCCGACTCCCCAGAGTCCAGTAGCGCCGGGAGGGGAAGTGCCCAGATCGACCTGGCGGCGGGAATAGCCGACGGTCCCAGCATTGGTTGTATTGTGACCGATTACCTGCATGACAAGCTGCTGTACTTGTACCGCACGGCGTCCCTGTTCGAGTATGTTTGATAAAGTACTCATAGTCAGGCCTTTCGGTCGATAATCACTGAGTGGCCTCCTCGCCGGCCGTCATAATTACAGCTCGCCTCAATGTTTTCAATAAGCTCAACGGTGGCCTTCACACTTTCATCCAGGATGCGCCTGGAAATCTCGAGTGTTCGAAGAGCGTCTTGCCGAATATTGACAAATCTTCGTCTCATTTGCTGCTGTTCGATCCGCGGGAGCATTCTTTGAGATCGAAGCAGTTTGACAAGAGTTGATTCAACTTCAGCGGCTTCGCTTTCGATACCGGAAAGTTCATTTCTTCGCAATTTTTGTTCGAGTCTCTGAATGTGAATTTTCAAACATCCGAGTTCGCGAACGAATTCGTGGGCTTCAGGACTCATTTGCTTTTCCTTCCGCTGTCATTGTCAGCTCCAATTGCCTGAGAATTCCCAGGTCCAGGGACTTTGCCATGTGCGAGGCAAGTTCCCACTCTGCCATGGCACCAAGTGTATTCCCTTCCACGCCATCACCAAACATCGAGTTACCTTGCAGGTCCTTCTGGAGTTCTTGCAAGAGCTGATGCGTGAAAAGCGTTTCAAACCCTTCTGCGGCTTTTTGCAGGTCTGTTCGAGACTGAGATTCGGCCCCCTTGCCACTGACAGGAATGTATGGTAATCCAGAAAGATTGTTTATCATATTATCACCAGCTCTGCCCGAAGAGCGCCTGCTGCCTTTAGTCCCTGGAAAATTGCAATCATGTCACGAGGAGTGACACCGAGTGAGTTAAGCATTCTTGCGACTTCGCCGGCCGACGCGGCTCCTGCGATTTCTTTCAGGCCTTCACCCGCATTCTCCACCGTAATGGTGCTTTGAGTTTCGACCACGGTCTCGCCTTGCCCAAAGGCATTTGGCTGACTAATTACTGGCTGTTCGGAGATCTCAACTGTAAGGTTTCCATGCGCGATTGCTGTTGGCAGCAGCGTGACGGCTGTGCCTACAACAATTGTTCCGGTACGTTCATTAATGACGATTTTGTCCGTTCCGACAGGATCGAATTCGATATCTTCAATGTTAGCCTGAAATTCGAGTCGTTCACTTAGGTTTGTGTATTCACTTGGAACGCTCACGACTATCGTCGCCGGATCCTCCGTTCGTGCAGTGCTGCTGTATGCGGCGTTGATTGCCCGAGTGACATCCACTGCCGTCCTAAGATCAGGTTGTTCAAGAACGAGAATGAAGCTGTCGGCAGGCGCCGGAAGTTGAGGGCCATCACCAAATAAAACTGCCCCGTTGGGTATTCTACCTGCAACAGCGTGGTTTCTTGAGACTCGATTGCCACCGGTTTCAAAGTTAAAGCCGCCGATTGATACAGGACCCTGCACCTCTGCAACCGGTTCACCCCATGGATCGTTCAATACTGTCCGCAGCAAAGTACCACCCTGTAGGCTTGTCGCGTCGCCGAGCGATGAAACAAGTGCGTCAAGTCGCGCACCGCGTCTTGAGCCTGCAGGGATTTCGCACGTAACCATCACCGCTGCGACGTTTTTCAACTTCAGTTCTCCGGGTGAAACCTCAATCCCAAATTGTTTTAGCATGCTGGCGAAGGTCTGAGGAGTAAAAGTGGATTTACTGCCGTCACCTGTGCCGGCTAGCCCGATAATCAGACCGTATCCGGTAAGCGTAACCGGTGTGCTATTGGGATAATTGGTCACGTCACCAATGCGAACACCGGCGAACGCAATTGTTGAGCATAGAACGAGATAAATAACCGGCCAACGCATTAGAAGATCCAATCAAAGATTCTTGCGATTATTCCTGGTCGTTCCGTGTTTGCCAGAACACCTTTGCCTTTGTAAGAAATTTCAGCGTCTCCGATAAGGTCGGAGGTGATTGTATTTTGAGGAGTTATGTCCTGACGGCGGACGGTGCCGGAAAGTATTGTCAGTTGACGTTCACCGTTAATAACTACGGACTTCTCTCCCTCGATTCTGAGATCGCCGTTTGGCAGGACCTCGACAACACGTGTGACGAGGCTCGCTCTCAAAGTCCCCTGACGAGCAGTAGTTCCAGTGCCTTTATGTTCACTCTTTGAAGAACCGTCACCAGCTAGGAGAGGAATAAAATCCAGCGCTCCCGTGCCTCCAGCCGACACCTCAGCGTCATACTCTCCTTTTGTGTTGGTTCTTGCAGACGCGGAAGCCAATGAGTTCTCTATAATCAAGACGGTCAATTGGTCACCGACATTTCGTGCAACGTAGTCACTGTAAAGTGACGGCGCAATTCTGTTGCCACCGTTGCCTGCCAGCAAGTGCAGTGGCATTAACAACAAACTAAGGTATCCAAAGTATCGTTGCATCATTCTGCACTACTCCTTCAAGTCGGTTTTGTTCTAACTCAGGCACGCGAACAGGTATGGTCTCACCTTCACCTCCGTCACGCATCGCTGTTCCTTCTACCTTGACCGTGACTCCTCCCCTCTCGCAGATAACTGTTACGGAGTCGCCGCTTCGGATGAGCGGTCGTGACCGAAGATCATTTGCCAATATGGGACGTCCCGGAACGAGCGGTCGAACCGCGAATTTTCCTGCTATTGCATTTCTGTCGAGCAACGTTGCAGCGCGGAGATTGCTCCACTCGCAGTTAACCTGCGTAATATTCTCAGACTTGACTTCACCACTGGCTTTGACACGTTCGGCAACACTATACGCTTGACCGAAAATTCTCGCCCGCCCTTTCAAAATGATTCGCTGTTCACGACCTTGGTTGTCCGTGCCTTTGAAAGTTATCGAAAGTAAACCGTTTGCGAAGTCATCGAGTGACCCAATTACCTCGATGTTCTTCAAGCTGTTCAGTACGGCAGGATCACCAAACATTGGCTCCCATTTGCACGTCACATCGTGCGGCAGCCAGGTGGACGCGATGATTTGTTCCAGCTTGACAAAATCTTGTGCAGCAGCATTCATTGACATAAGACAGATGCTAATAAACACGCGGATCCGCATTATCGTTTCAATTGCGTGGCGATGCTGATCATATCATCAGCGGTTCGGATTGCCCGCGAATTCAGCTCGTACCCTCGTTGCGCGGTAATCAGATTTATCATCTCGTTAACTATCTTAACATTCGACGACTCAAGGTATCCTTGCTCAAGCGTCCCGGTGCCATCAGTGCCGGGAGTCGCAGTGAGTGGATCGCCCGAGGAGACCGTTTGTGTATAGATGTTCCCTCCGTCATTAAGCAGTCCGGCAGGATTAACGAACCGTGCCAACTCAATTTGCCCGATTTCTGACGGCTCCGTGTTGCCTTGAGTCATTACGGAAACACGTCCCTCTGGCGAGACGAGAATGGAAGTCGCGTCCGATGGAATGTTGATGGGCGGCTCCATAGGCAGACCTTGAGCGTTTACGACCTGCCCTTCCGAAGTCATCTTCCATGCGCCATCGCGTGTGAAACCCAGTGTTCCGTTGGGGAGCAGCACTTGAAAGAAACCATCGCCGCGAATCATCAGGTCGAGAGGATTTCCGGTTTCCTGTGGGGAGCCCATTTCGAAGTTCTTTACGCTCGCAACGACGCGTGTTCCGCCGCCGATTTGCAGGGGAACCGGAAGCGACGTACCCTGGTCAGTTGGAGCTGGGATGCGAACGTTCTCGTAGATCAAGTCTTGAAACTCGATCCGGCTGCGCTTGTAGGCAGTGGTATTGGCATTCGAGATATTGCTTGCCGTATTGTCCAGGTTCTTCTGCTGCGCATGCATTCCGGATGCGGAAGTATAGAGTGCCTTAATCATCTTTTGCTTTCCTTAGACCCTTCCAATGTCGTTAACGACATGATTCAATGTTTGGTCCTGAACGGTCATCAATCTGGAACTTGCTTCGTAGTGCCTCGAGTTTGCAATCATTTCTACCATTTCCCGCACTGCGTCAACATTGGATTGTTCCAAAAACCCTTGCATTACACTTGTTCGCGCGACTTCAATTTCACCTGCCTCGGCAAGTTCATCGCGAAAGAGGTTATTGCCTGATTTCGTCAGCGCTTGGGGATTCTGGAATTCAACTATTCTGAGTTTGTCGATCGCAGCTCCGTCTACGGATATCGTACCGTCATCAGACAGCGTGATTACGCCTGGAGGTATCGTGATGTCTCCACCGCTTCCTTGAACGCGCCGTCCGTCGGCATCAACCAGCAGCCCCTCGGAATTGCGGTCAAATCGTCCATTTCTTGTGAACTGCACACCGTTGTCATCGGCAAGAGCGAAAAATCCTGGTCCTTGCAGAGCGAAATCAAGCGGTGACTCAGTTGCTTCAAGCGGTCCGGGAGAGAAATTCACGTAGCCAGCCGCTTTTACCGCTTGCAGCAGGTTCCTTGTTTCACCAACATTGCGTCCGTCAACCTCCTGTTCAAGAGCGAATCTCTGCTGCTTGAAACCGGTAGTTGACGTGTTTGCAAGATTGTTTGCGGTCACGTCCTGGCGCAGAATTCCTGCGCGCATGGCCGCTCCGGAGTTATAGATGCCTTTGATCATAGTTATAGTGTCCGTAGCAAGAATCTTGCAAGGATGGTGCCAGACTCTATAACAACTTCAGGGTCAAAACCAAAACATATAAATTTATATTATTTATATGTTTATGGTAATGCGAAACTAAGAAAGCTGGTTGTAAGAAGGACCAGACGGGGAAAAAGGTGCCGAGGATCAAAAAAACTCTAAGTTCTTAGGTCCAAAGGGAAGTTGGCGGCAGGAGAAGCAGGCGGGGGCGCGAGGAGACGCAACCGGATTCGTGGAGAGATTGCAAGCACTTGAACGGATATTGGGTCACCGACTGAGACCGGCTGTTCCGGGTCGGCAACGAGGACGCGACCTTTCAGGTCAATCAAAACTCTTGATTCGGACAATTTTCGTCTGACGCGCGCAGTAATGATTTCGCCAACGCGCAGAGGGACATTTGAGTGAAACACGACTAATCCTATGAGTTCAAATCAATAATAAGCTTGACTTCATCTTGTCCCATGTCAAGCTCCTGAGCGATATCAGCAAGAGAACGTTTCTGAGCATGAAGCTCGAGCACTCTCTTAACACGGCGATCCACAAGCGACTCTTTCATGTCGGATTCGATTGATTCCATATCGAGGTTTTGCGCCGCATGTTCGGACACTTCTGCGGACGCAGAAGTTTCTGCAACGGTGGCAGGTACGGCCAATTTGGATTTCATGCTTTTCTCCGACGCAATTGCCCGTTCCAGTGTATCCAAATCACTCGCGAGCTCCTCTGCAGTTTCGCCGACCTCCGCTTTCTCAATGGCATTTTTGCCAATCTTCGCTCGTCCACGGCGAAGAATTCTTAGTCCTGCATTCGGCACGCCAAGTCTGTTTCCAATCACACCACCTGCAATTCCGGCGAGCAATGCAATTAGAGCAATCATCCATTCAGACATCGTTGCAGAGTCCGGATTCCAGCTCGGAGGAAGCGCATCGCCGCTGTCTACTCTCTCAAGGTACATACGCGCGTACTTTCTCGCAGCTTCCTGGTCCCCCATTACGTCATAGAACTCGGCGAGAATCTCAAGCGCCTTCAGCGAGTCCGGGGTGTAACTTGAGAAGAGTTCGGCGTTTTGCTCTTCAATAAGCGAATCTCTCCGACCAGATTCTGCTTCTCGAATGCTCGTATCTACGCTGTCGGACTTCGGCTCTTCGGACGGCCGCTCTTCGGGAACTGTCACGACATTGTCGGCAAGAATGGTTTCCATCGGCCTATCCCCCGGCACGTACTGCGGACTTGAGGACGGCTTGGCCGGCTGTGGGTTTGCCGGCTTTGATATTGCAGGACTTCCCGCCGATTGCTCCCCGGAATTCGAGGGGGATTCATGAACAGTTGATAAGTCAAGTGCCAGCCGCCATGTCTGCCCCTTCAACTCGGTCACACCAGCAGTCAACGGTTTCTGACCGCGAATCTCGAGGATAATTGTGTCTTCGCCTTCAAGGAATGCCTCGACACTTGTCAGCAGTTTTATCTGTGAAGGAAGCTTCGGCAGGAAGAATTTTTCGCCGACTTTTACGTTTCGGAGGTGCAATTCGACGGCGCCGTTCTGTGCCGGCACAACTTTGTAGGCCACAGGTTCGGTAATTTCGCACACCACACGGTCAAATCCCTGGTGGGAGCCGAATCGCACAGCAGTTAACTGCGCAGAGTGGGCAAGCGTACTTGCCGTCAGCAACGAAAGTGCCAGCGTAATTCTGTTATACTTGCAGGTCCACATGGCCGGGAGGTTTGTTCTTTCGATCTTGTGTCAGACCTTGTTCAGGCTTTTCCGGTGATTCGTTACTCTCATCGGCGGAGGGTTCAAATGAGTCTTGTCCGAACGACGATTGGTTCTTGTCCTGGCGGTTTTTCTGATCGTCCTTGACCTGTTCAATCTCGTAAGAAAAATCACGCTTTTGCCCTTGATAAGTAGCCTCGGTTTGCTTCACTCCTTCGGCCGGAGGTCTGAACCTGGTGTGATCATCACTGTTTATCGGTCGGAACATGTTTCCTCCGTCGGTCAGCGATTGTGCTATTTGGCCAGGCGCGCGCGAACCCGAGCGCGCAAAACAAGCAGAGCTTTAGAGTGTATTTGTGAGACGCGTGACTCGGTCAACCCAAGTATCTCGCCAATTTCTTTCAGTGTAAGTTCTTCGTAGTAATAGAGTGCGACGACCAATCGTTCTTGTTCAGGCAAATCGCGTAGGCCATCGACCAACAGGTCACGAGTCTCCTGCTCCTCTACTTGCTCATCATATCCATTAGTGCTGGTGTCTGCCGTTGAGTCTGCAAGGTACGACTCGCTGCCATCCTGACCTTTCAAAGTGTCATCTAGTGACAACAGAACCGCCACATTGACTTCATCCAGTAACTCCCGATACTGTTCGATATTCAGGCCGAGGTGTTCAGCTAGTTCTGCGTCCTCCGGCGAGCGTCCAGTACGGCGAGTAATGTGATCTACGGCATGTTCAAGCTTACGAGCTTTTTGTCGAATTGATCGAGGCACCCAATCGAGTTCCCGCAGGCTGTCAACCATGGCACCTTTGATGCGGGTCATCGCATAGGTCTCGAACTTAATGCCTAGTGTCGGATCGAAGTTGTCGATTGAGGCGAGTAGTCCCATAACGCCTGCCGATACCAGATCATCGAGTCTGACGCTTCTCGGCAAGGTGCCGAGGAATCGGGTTGCCATTCGCCGCACCATGGGAAGATATTCCATAAGCAATTGTTCACGCAACTCCGGGCTCTGCGTACGAACATATGCTTCCCAACTCTTTGTTGCCGCGTTAATGGCTTTCATGGATTATCAGGAGCTCAGCGCTCCCCCGCTTGTGTCGGTGCTGCTCTGTACTCCCTGCTGGAGAATCGCACGATGACTCAAGTACTGGAACAAGACCTCACCTGCGTGGGTGAGAATGGCGAGAATTGCCCATAAAATCAGAATACGAATTCCAATCACGTCAAGCGGCCAATTCATCGCAAGTGCGAATGCAGATACCGTCAGCAGAATAACTCTCCGAACGGCAACGAATAGATCATGCAATGCAGAATTCGATTTCTTGCGTTTCATACGTATGGATTAAGCGGTTGCATTGTTTCGTGACAGCGTTTCAAATTCACGCGCAGCGAATCCAGCGTTGAACACTTTTGCTCGGAGCCACTCCGGATGATATCGCTCAATTTGTCCAATGAATTTTTGGCCGCTGGTCAACCACGCAATCGGTTTTCTGGCGGATTGCGAGATGTTAACAAGCATACCGGGCTGTGTGCTTTCGTCGAGCCTGGTCATAGTAAGATGAGTGACGCCAACTTGCTGGAACCGCTTTGTGATCGCAATTTGTTCCTGGAGTCGCATGGTTGAATTCAAAACCAGATGCGTCTCATCCGGTGAAACGGATCCGAGTAATTCAACAAGTTCATTCATGCGTTGCTCCTCGCCTGGGGCGCAGCCCGCCGAATCAACAAGGATGACTTGTGCACCTTGCAGTTTGGTCAAGGCAGTTGGAACATCCTTGGGTTGATAGGCAACTTCCAGAGCCAAGCCTGATACCCGTGCAAAAGTCTTAAGTTGCTCGACAGCCGCCATGCGATGCGTATCCAGAGTAAGCAGTCCGATTTTGTGCTTTCCATAGCCGAGCGGGTCAGTCGCGAGTTTCTGAAGAGTCGACGTCTTGCCCGCTCCAGGTGCACCCACCAATGCGATCTTGTAAGGTCGATTTGACCGGGCAACAATCCGATTCGTGGCTGGCGGAGCAATCTGGCTAACTTTTGATATAACAAATGAGGTAATCTCTTCCACAGATTGGAGTGAATCCGGACCAAGACTAACAAGCGCCTCGTTCGACAAGTCCGCTGCGAGTTCCCTGCCCAGACCGGCCTCTGTCATTCGCTCAAAGGAAATGGAAAGCGCCTCAGGCATAGCCGGTAAGTTATTGTATCTGAAGTACTTCATGAGCTCGCCAAGCTGGTCGCGCAGAGCGGCGACTTCCGTCCGTAACAAGGCAATCTCATAGTTTTGGCTAGCTGGAGCCCGCGCAGGTTTTTCGTCTTTCAATTGCACATCGAGTTCATGGGCAAATTCGGTGCCACTTTCAAGGTCTGCTTTAAGTTCGTCCGAGCTGGCCGCAATCACTTCATAGATATCCTTTGCTCCTATGCCAAAGGAACCCGAGCTCGATCGTCTTTCAGACTTCAGTATCACAGCGTCTTCGCCAAGTTCGCGTTTGACTTTGCTCAAAGCTTCCGCGAAAGTCCGGCCTGTAAAAGTGCGTGTCGCCATATGATTTATCCTTCAATCCTGACTGTGCCCATGGGCTGAATTCGTGTGGAAGGCGGCAGCTCCGCCGTCGAAAGGACTATCATGTTGGGAAGATCAACTTCCAGAAGTTTCTTCAAGAAAGACCTGGTTCCCGGTGCAGTAATAACGATCGGTTGGTATCCTCGATTCAGCATTCCTTGCGCCATTTGCTTCAACCCGCCAAGCAGTTTATGGGTTACGGCGGTTGGCAATGCAAACTCGGATCCCTCTTTGGCTGCAGTCCTGAGGCCGTCCGAAATCATCTGCTCCAGCTTTGGCTCAACTGTGAGAGCACTTAGACTTCCTGGTTCGTCCTCATATTTCTCGGCAATTGCCTTCGCTAAAGCAGACCGGACCGCTTCAGTAAGATACTCCGGATCCTTCGTCATGGGCGCGAAGTCGGCCAGCGTTTCAAGTATCGTCGCCATGTCTCTGATTGGCAGCCCTTCCCGAAGCAAGTTTTGGAGCACCTTTTGGACCTGACCGATGCCAAGTTGACCGGGAATTAGCTCTTCAATGACAGCCTTATGGGTGCGTTTAACGGCATCCAAGAGCTCCTGAACCAACTCTCGTGACATCAAGCGATAGCCCTCAGCTTTCAAGAGTTCGGACAAGTGAGTTGAAACCACTGCTGCAGGCTCGACCACCGTATAGCCTCTTGACTGTGCAAGCTCTTTCTGTTCGCGAGCAATCCAAATTGCCGGCAAGCCAAAACTCGGATCTTTGGTCGGTATCCCTTCAAGTTTTAATCCGCCTTCGCCATTTGAGAGCGCCATCAACATCCCCGGACGGACTTCACCCCGGGCAGCTTCGTTTCCTCGTATCCTGATCACATAAACATTCGGCGCAAGTTGCGTGTTGTCTCGAATTCTGACAGGCGGAATGACAAAACCTGTGTCCGCGGCCATCTGCTTTCGCAAAACCGTGATTCTGTCAAGTAAGTCACCTCCCGGTCCGCCTTCAACGAGCGAGATAAGTCCGTATCCAATCTGTATTTCAAGAGGATCAACCAGGACATAATCTTCAAGCCTGTCTTGCGGCTTCTGTTGAGTAGGTTTATGGGTATCCAGTGACTTCTCAACTTGTAGTTGCCTGCTGTTGCTGACTCTTGCCAAAGCGTATGTCGCCGCTGCAAGAACAAGGAACGGGAGTGTAGGCAACCCTGGTGTAAAAGCGAAAAGAGCCAGGACTCCGGAAGAAATGAACAACGCACGGGGATAACCAAGTAACTGGCCAACGATATCAGAACCCAAGTTGCCCTCTGTCGCCGCGCGGGTGACTATGATACCGCTTGCCACTGAAATCAGCAACGCCGGAACCTGGGCAACAAGACCATCGCCGACCGTCAAAATAGTAAACGTAGCAGCTGACTCTCGCCAGTCCAGTCCCATTTGTACCATGCCGATCGCGAACCCGCCGATTATATTTATGCCTGTAATCAGCAAACCTGCAACGGCATCTCCCCGCACGAATTTTGAGGCACCATCCATTGCACCATAGAAATCAGCTTCGCGGGCAATTTTTTCGCGGCGCTTTCGAGCCTCAGCCTCGTCAATCATCCCTTGATTCAGATCCGCATCGATGGCCATTTGTTTGCCCGGCATTGCATCTAATGTGAATCTTGCCGCAACTTCTGCGATACGCCCGGAGCCCTTCGTGATAACTATCAGATTAATGATAACAAGAACTACGAAGATCACAAGACCAACAAAGTAATTGCCGCCAACAACAAAGTTCCCGAACGCGTGGATTATGGTCCCGGCGTCGCCTTCACCAAGGATAAGCCTGGTACTCGCAACGTTAAGAGACAGACGGAAAAGTGTTACAACAAGCAGCAGTCCCGGAAAGACGGAGAACTTCAAGGGTTCTTCGACATAAAGCGCCGTCAATAGAATCGCCAACGATATTGTTATCGAACACGCGAGTGCGATATCTAACAGAAACGTCGGAATCGGAACAATCATGACAACGACAACGGCCACCAGCGCAAGTGCCATTACGACATCGCTTTGCTTTAGCAGCGTGCTCAAACCACCGCGCTTCTCGCTCGCGGCATTGCTGCCACCGGACTTTTGTGCGACTGATGTGCTCATTTACGTTTACGCGACTCCAAAGTACTTGTTCTTAATTCTGTAAACATATGCCAGAACTTCGGCTACTGCCTTGTAGAGCTCGACGGGAATTTCGAGGCCGATATCGACTGACTTGAACAGCGCCCGCGCAAGTGGTTTGTTCTCAATAATCGGAACACCATTCTCCGCGGCAATTTCCTTAATTCGTTCAGCGACCTTTCTTGCACCTTTTGCCACAACGATTGGCGCCAAGTTTTTTGCGCGGTCGTATTTAATGGCTACTGCAAGGTGGACAGGATTCGTGATGACAACGTCAGCTTCCGGTACACTCTTCATCATCCTCTTTAACGATGACCGAATCATGATTTCGCGGATCTTGCTCTTGACTTTGGGATCACCTTCCTGCTGCTTTGCCTCCTCCTTGACCTCCTCCTTGGTCATTTTCAGCGACTGTTCGTGGTCCCATCGTTGATATGCGAAATCTGCTAATCCAATTGCAAGCAGCGCGAGAGCTGCAGCGAAGAAAAGATCGTTCAGCATTCGACCAATCTCACCGACTATCTGACTTGTATCCATGTAAAACAGCCAGCTTGTCTCAAGCGACGTGCTGCGGAGCGTGAAATAAAGAGCTAATCCGACGAACAGCAATTTCAAAATACTCTTGCCGAGCTCTACTAATGCCCTAACTGAAAAGAAACGTTGAAATCCGGAAATCGGGTTCAACCTTTCCCACTTCGGCGCTGCGGCCTTCCAAGTTACCTTGAATCCAACCTGGCTGATATTCACCAAAAGTCCGACAACCAGAATGGACACCAGGAACGGCATAACCACAGCACCAGTAGCATAGAGCTGCTCCTCAATAAGAGAAGCAATACTCTCATTCCTCAGGTTCGTGTTTCCGGAGTACACCAACAGCTTCTTGAGAATGTCACCGAGTCCGGAAACCATCCCGGCACCGAATACAGAAAAGACAATTGCCGAACCGAACAGGAGTACAGCTGAGTTCAAGTCCTGAGAACGAGCAACCGAGCCCTTTTCACGCGCTTGTTCCCGCCTTCGCGGTGTTGGTTGCTCTGTTCTTGCGTCGCGATCGAACACGAATCAATTCCCTCCCAGCAATCTCAAGAATTCCGGGAAGCCTTTCATGAAACTGGCATATTGTGAGGCAAATATCCCCGCTATCATACTGGCTGTCAATGAAGCAAACAGCAACGTAATGCCAATCTTAAGCGGAAAACCAAGTACAAAGACGTTCATGGTTGGTGCAACACGAGTTAGGATTCCCAGTGCCACATCCGTTAACAGCAATGTGACCATCATTGGTGCCGCAAGCTGAACTCCACGCGCCAAAACAAGACCTGCCTGTGATACCGACCAGTCGGCTAGCTTTCCGTCCATCGACAGCGACCCTATTGCGACAGCATCAAAGCTGGAGCGCACCGCCTGTAGCATCATCAAATGGCCATCAAGGGATAGGAAGACAAGAATTGCCAGTAACTCGTACACTTGAGTAAGCACGTCACTCTGAGTATCGCTGTTGGGATCAATTGTGGCAACGATCGAAAGTCCGGACTGGAGTCCGAGAATTCGTCCGCAAATGTCTATCGCAAAAAAGACAAACTGCCCTGCGAAACCCATCAACAGGCCGCACACAGTTTCACTCAGCCCGACAATAAGATAGTCGGCAATTGTACCTGTACCGGGCAATTGTGCCGGTACAATTGTTGGGGCTATAAGGAGCGAAATCGCAATGGCTAAAGCAGCTTTCCACGATGCCGGTACCGCGCGGTGCCGGAAAACTGGCAGCACAGCCAGAGCCGCGGACACGCGAATGAATACCAGAGCGAAGTGCTCAACCGATGAAATCTGGAATGGCAGGACCATTCACGTGTCAGCTCGCCAGAGCTGCTACCTGTTCTTCGAAATACTCTGCGGTTTCCTCACAGAAGCGCTCGAGTTCATTCTCTTGCAGTGGAAGCACGGAATTGAATTGGCTGTCCAACTCCGGCATTTCGCCGCCCCCATTCCCCAACCGCAGCTCACGTGCGACTCTATCAGCGTACCCAACGAGTGCCGCTATTTGCGGATTGTTCCGTGCGGATCTTGGCGCATGGTGACAGCCGACTGCGTCCCGCAGGATTTCAGGCAGGTTCCAGCCATGCACAAGGTGAAGCCCGACATCGGCATGAGTAAGTCCAAACACCGCTGCCTCAGCATCGAGCATTACGGAGCCGTGTGCGTCCATAAGCTCCACAACTCGCTTGAAATCGTCAGGGAAATACTTGTCCAGAACGACTTTTCCTACATCATGAATCAAGCCTGCCGTAAAAGCGACCTCCGGGTCAACGACTCTAAGTCTCTTCGACAATTCACGCGCTGCTACGGCCGTTGCCATGGAATGCAGCCAAAGACCTTTTCGATCATATGACCCAACCTCTCCTTCCTGCGAGAAGAGATCCATTACACTGGTTGACAGCACAAGGTTTCGCAAGTTCGAAACTCCCAGGAACACCAGAGCCTGATTAATGCTTGTCACCGTACCACGAATGCCGAAGTATGGAGAATTAACAAGCTTTAACAAGCGAGTCGCGATTGCGGGATCGCGCTCTACTGCTTCAGCAATCATCTTCGGCGAAACTTCCGGATCTTCAGACAGCTCAATTACTTTCGTTGCAACGTCTGGAAGTGTCGGCAAATTCTTGATTCCGCGCAGGACCGCGGCAATCTCCTCGCGCGATTTCATTTGGCGATGTTTGGAATAAGTGCAAAAATGTACTGCATGAAATCAACAAGCTTTGCGGCCATCCATTGCATGAACACTAGAAGCGCAAAAGCCGTTACAACTATCTTTGGAACAAAAGCAAGCGTCATTTCGTTGATTTGCGTGACAGCTTGAAAGATCGAAACGGCAATACCCACAATCATGCCCGCCAAGAGCATTGGTGCACTGACAATTAGCGCTGTTGTGAGAGCCTGACTGGTCAAGTATGCTGCGAGTTCTTGTGTCATGTTAGGTGTTAGTGAAAGCTGTTTACCAGGGACTGAACGAGTAAATACCATCCGTCAACCATGACAAAAAGCAAAATTTTGAATGGTAAGGAAACGGTAACCGGCGGAAGCATCATCATTCCCATCGCGAGCAATACTGACGATACCACCATGTCAATAATTAGGAAAGGCAGATAAATGACGAAGCCGATTTGAAACGCAATTCTCATTTCGCTGATTGCATAAGCGGGCAGCAATACCGACATACCAATCTCATCAACATTTGCCGGTGCGGTGTTGCTGGCCATGTCGGCAAATAGCGCCAAGTCCTTTTCCCGAACCTGCTTCAGCATGAATTGCTTGAACGGTTTGGCCGCCTGCTCCCACGCCGCTTTCTGTTCGATCTCGCCACGAAGATAAGGTTGGAGCGCATTCGTGTTAGCTTCATTTATAGCCGGTGACATGATATAGAAGGATAGTATCAGCGCAAGTCCGACCATTAGCTGAGGAGGCGGAACTTGTGCCGCGCCCATCGCTTGCCGGAGAAAGTGGAACACGATGATGATCCTGGTGAAGCTTGTCATCATCAGCACCAGCGCCGGAGCCAGTGCCAGCATCGTCATCAATCCTACTATCTGCAAAGTGGTGACAGTCTTTGCTGGATCCGGGCTGCTGTCTACTTGCAGTGAGATCGTCGGGAGTGCTTGCGCAAACAGAGTCGTCGAAACGAGAAGCGCTGCTAAAAAAAGCAATCTCCTCATGTTTTCGCTCGTTTCAGGATTTCAGCGAACGAGACGGACTGTTTGTTGGAGAGTGCATCGCTGATCAGTTTAATGTCCTCATCATTCTCAACCTCCATTAGCGGCGAGATTTGCTCTTTTGACAATCCAACTATCAGGAGCTTCTTCCCGATCTCCAAAACCATAAGTTGCCGCCCCGGCCCGAGCATTCTTGACCCGAGAATTCGCCAACCGGTAGTGTCTTTGCCCGCTGGCGCTCCGGTCGGCAAGTACTTGCGATATGCCCAAGCTATGACAAAGATAAGGCCCAGAACAAATGCAAGTGCCACAAAGGTCTTGAAAACATCAACGCCCATGTCAGTTCTTGCTGCTTGCCAATCTCTCTTCGGGATTGATCAATTCAGTGATGCGAACTGCGAAGTTTTCCTCAATTACGACGACTTCACCACGGGCAAATCTCTTGTTGTTCACATAGAGGTCAACAGGTTCACCGGACAACTTATCAAGTTCTACCACTGATCCGGGAGACAGCTTCACAATGTCTCGAATCAGCATGTTTGTCCGACCGAGCTCGATCGCGATGGGCAATTCGATGTCCATGACAAGACTCATCTCCTTTCGAAGAGACGGGTCCAGTACGTCCATCATTGTCCCGTTCGTACCGCTCTTCTTGGGTGCGGTCTTCGGGGGAAAGAGCGTGTCAATGAGCTCGTTGCTGGTAATCTTGACGATTGAGAGCTCGGGATCTGGACCGATTCGGATGAGACTGACAGTCCAGGACCCGACAAAATCAGAAGGAGAAATGTCCATGACCACAGAGCGGGCCTCCTCCGCAAGGTGGTGAGGACCACCGCTCTTTGCAATGTCTGCGAAGTACGCGGAAATAGACTCTTTGAAGAGATCGCGAATTGTTTCAAGATGCTCTTCAGCTGCGAACAGCGCGGTGCCGTCACCCATATTCAATAGGTCGGCGATTACAGCTGTGTGTTCCTTGGACAAGAGGAAATGCGTCTTCCCGATGGACATGTCTACGGTGTGCACCGTGCAAGCGACGACTTCTCCGGGAAGTAGAGCCTTAACTTCCTTGAAGTCAAAAGCGTAGGGGCCGTCGATTTCCACTTCAATCTGTCGCTCTATGTACGAGCCGAGGCTCTTTGCAAAGTGTTGGCCGAACGACTGTTCCGCTCTTACTCGCGAATCTTCGGTAACGGCAACTCGAAAAGTCTCACTCATGAACGATTTCCTCCTGATCGGAAATGACGCGTGTTATGCGTATAGCTTGCTGATATTTTGAATTACCCGGTTCAGCCCAGAACTTCACTTTCTTGTTCACCCAGACTTTTACCGGGTCTTCGACACGCTGGTCCAACAGCAGAACATCACCAACTTTAAGTGACAGGTATTCATGCATATTGATGGTAGCCGAACCGAGTTGTGCGCGTAACGGCAGTTTGCTCAGACGAATGCGTTCAATTAACTCGTTGCGCTCTTCCGGTCTGATTTGCTTTGTCGTCATGTTTGCCCAACCGGTGGTCAAGTTTACAAGCAGCGGTTCAAGGACAAAGTAGGGAAAGCAGATGTTCATCGGATAAGTGAAATCGCGAATTACGATTTCACACGAAATCACCACGGCAGACTCCGAAGCCGGCGCAATCTGTACAAACTGTGGATTTGCCTCGTAGGATTCAACGTAAAGGGACATTGGATGCACTGTCCGCCACGCGTCGGCTAATGAAGACAAACCCGATTCAACCACACGCCGCAGGATCGTCTGTTCAATGATAGTCAACTCACGAAGCGTCTCCTGCCTTGTTCCCAAACCACCCAGAAGTCTGTCAACGACAAGAAGCGAGAACTGGGGCGATACCTCAACGATTATTGAACCTTTGAGCTGATTTGAGGAGACAATGTACAGGCACGACGGCACACTTAGGGAAAGCATGTATTCCGAATAGGCCGCTTGATCGATTGAAAGCAGATTGATGTCGACCAGTGTTCGAAGGGTACCGGAGAGATAGGTACCGAACGCCCTCGCGAAACCGTCGTGAATCGTACGCAGTGCGCGTTGCTGATCCTTAGACATCCTGTCTGGATGCTTAAAATCGTACAAGTGAACAGGGCGCTCTGCCTGTACTCCCGATTGTTCGGCCATATCCGCGGCTGCAACATTGCGCAGCAGCGAATCGATTTCTTCTTGTGTCAGGATTTTGCTCATAGAAGGCTATTGCAACACGTATGTTGAGAAAACGACCGCTTTCACCGGCTTGTCTTTTATCATGTGGTTAACGGTCGCCATGAGTTCCTGCCTGATTGAGTCCCGGTAGCTGACGCTTGCCAACTGGTCAAGTGTTTTTGAGGAAAGCAATGTGATTGCAGCATCGCGAATCAAAGGCATGTTTGCCTGAACTTCGGCATCCTGCTTGGGATCCTTCAGGGCCAAACCGACAACTGTGGAAAGAAACCTGCGGCCGCCGGTTCCAGCCGGATTGACGATGATCTCGTCAAGAAGAGCTACTGTATTCCCGGTGGGAGAGTTTGCGTGGCCATCTGAAGACTCTTCACTATCGGCGTCTTCTTCACCGTGCGACTCCACATTGGCAATCGCCTCGGAATCAGTTGGTATTGATGAACCAATCAGGGTCTTCTGAATGAAGTAAGCGGCTGCCGTTTGTGCAATCAGAATACCCGCGATGATCAGGTATTTCATCAGCGGTGACTTCTTCTTCACCACGGGCTGCGCCTCAGGCGTCTCTTGTTTTGCGGGTTTTTCTTTTGCCATCTTTCACCTTATGCCGAAGTACTGATTAGGTTTCAGAACTGCAGATCGGCTGGAGAAAGCGACGATGATAGCGGGAGTGGGGAACTGACAATTGCGGCAGCAGGCGCTGCGGCGCGCCCGTTCAAGGACGCGCCGCAGGCTTAAAGCTTACCGTTTGAGCTGTGTGACTTCGTTCAAGAGTTGGTCAGCAACCGTGATAACTCGGGATGCAGCCTGAAATCCTCTTTGAGCGATAATCATCTCAGTGAATTGCTCCGCCATGTCCACTGTGCTAAGTTCAAGGTAACCTGCGTAGATCTGGTTGACATTTCCGTTGTCAACACCAACCAGCGGGTCACCCGAATTCACCGTCGCACTGTATATGTTCTCGCCGGACAATGTCAAACCGGACGGGTTTGCAAATCGTGCCAGCGCGATCTGTCCAAGTGTTCTCGAAATGCCGTTTGAGTAACTGCCAATAATCTTACCTTCATTGTCAACCGTGAAGTCTGACAACACCCCCATGGCATGACCATCCTGATGGATAGCAATCGTTGTGGTCGGCCCGGAGAACTGTGTAATGCCGTCGAATGTTCCCACTGTCCCCGCGTTCAGGTCGACGACGAGTGACTGAGCCTGCGGTGGTGTGAACGTCAGCGGGCCGCCATCAAAGCTAAGCAATGATCCGTCGCTGTTGAAACTCACGGTTCCGCTGTTTCCTGCCAGGAAGTTGTTAATCTCATCAACGCCGCCGTCGTCGACGATGGCCTGCCAGTTCCACTTGTTCTGCTGCGACGTATCTTGCGTGAAGTTCACCTCCACCTTGTGGCGCTCGCCGCGACTGTCGTAAACATAGATGGACACCGAGTGCGTACCGGTCAGACCGGTCTCGGTGTTCACAAAAGTGGGAAGGAGCATTGACGATGCCGTTGAGCCCTGAAGGTCTTCAAATGACATGGAAATCGTCGTGTCGCTGTTCCCTGCGAGATTGTCTTTCAGTATGATTTTGCCGGATGCGTCAATGGCAAGCTTCGACCCGCTTTGAGATTCCGAATCAAAGCCATCAACTGAATTGAATCTGTCGAGCAGATCGCCGACAGTCGTGCCGTCATTGCCTTCACCGTATGTAAACGTGATGTTCACTTCGGTACCGTCGCGGCGGGAAGCCGTAAGACGAATCACATCGCCGTCGTCCATGGGAGCAGTAGCCTGATCTAAATCGTTCAGCTCAGTGTTACGTCCGGCAGGAATGCCTTCCGAAATGAACGCAAATGACGCGGAGTATGTTTGAAGTTTTGAGGAATTCGCATCAAGGTTGCAGAAGTAACGAATTTCAGTTGTCGCCCGTGCAGGATCCTTCTCTCCAAAGGGCAATTTAAGCGGTTCAATCGAGGACGACGGAATCAGGACGCCGTTCTTGTCGGCAAGCCGGCCCAGTACGTGCATTCTTCCACCGGCCGCAAGGAGCGATCCGTTTGCATCGATCTGGAAATTGCCCGCCCGCGCGTAGTACTGTCGCTGCCCGTCTCCGAGAACGAAGAATCCGTCTCCCTGAATGGCGAGATCATTGCGATTCCCTGTGTTCTCAAAATTCCCCTGCGAAAAGATGCGATCGATCGAGTTTATGCGGGTTCCTAATCCGACTTCAATTCCGTTGCTACCCCCCCGCTGATCAATCGGTCCCTCAGCAGGCTGCAGCAGCTGCGAAAATCCTGTTGCGAAGGAGACGCGGCTGCTTTTGAAGCCAATGGTGTTCACATTGGCAAGGTTGTCGCCAATGACGTCCATTTTGGTTTGGTGAGTCGACAGACCCGCCACGGCACTGAAAAGTGATGTCATCATAATTTTGTTCCCTTTTCGGGCGTCAATCGTTCCGCCCTTGTTGGGGCCTCCTGCAAGAGGGCCGGCCCGGTTTCAGATTTATGCAATTACTGCGCTGTCAATTTGTGTGAATACGTGTGAGCTTGTCTGTGCTTGCTCAAGTGCTGTCACAACGGTCCGGTTGCGTACACTCACGATGAATGCAAGATTGTCCAATAACACGAGCGATGACTCCGCTCCCTTGTCCGCTGCGTTGGACACCCCTTTTTCCAGCCGGGCAACCTGTGGCTCTGTCAAGCTGATTTGCCGATGTTGTAGCCTGTTTTGCGCATGGGCCGAAAACTTGACGGGCTGCGAATCGCGAACGGTTTGCTCAAGAAGTTCGCCGAACTTGCCATCCTGCGGACGTGCATGTCCCGGCCGTGAGGCCGGCGTCGTTACGGGACTGCCGACCGGCTGTATTTGCTGCAATCGAGTGATCAGCGAATCAATAGTACTCATCAGCCCTAGCCTGCAAAAGATGAATTTGATCCCGGAGTTCCGCTATCATTGCCGGACAAAACGGCCATGATATCGCCGAGCAGAATCTGCCTGCCGTTTACAGTCAAAGTGACACCACCTTCTGCGTAGTTGACCGACGTCACAACACCTTCAACATACGTGGCAGCGGTTACATCATTACCATCGGCGTCGGCAGCCGTGACATTGAAAGTGTAGTTTCCGTTCGGAACCCGGTTTCCGTCTTGGTCGCGTCCATCCCAGTATACTGCCGCATTCCCGGCAGACTGCGCATTGGCCGTAATTGTGCGAACGACTTCGCCGTCTGCATTCAAGACTTCGACCTGCACATTGGTCGCCGCGGCACTCAATGTATAGCGAAGATCCGCGTCACTCGATTCGCCAATTTCGATCGAGTTATTCTGTGCGCGAACCGTTTTCCCGACAAGCGCGGCCGCAAGGTTACCGTTGATGGACTGAGTCATTAGAAGATTCATGTTGATTGACTCGTCCAGTGCCGCCTTTATCGCGGACAACTCTTGAACAGAAGAGAATTGGGCTAATTGCGCCGCATATTCCTGGCTGTCCATCGGACTCATCGGATCCTGATTCCGCATCTGTGCCATCAGCATTTGCAGAAAATCGAGTTGGTCAAGCGTATCCGCGCGCGAGCCTATCTGCTCTGCAGACGGAACGTTGAAAGTGTTGTTCACTGCTCCGACAGCCATTCTATGACTCCATTTGATAAAGTTGCAGAAAAGCCTTGCTTGGTTCGTGTGTCGTCAAGTATTGACACAGGGCAAACGCGGTTTTACTGACTTCCTGTTGCCGCCCGCAGGACAGGCACGCGATTGTAAAGAGCCTCTTACCCGTCCGGGACTTCCCAGCCTCAACAGCTCGATATTTTAGTGCACCGCAGGTGCATTTTGGCAATATTGGGGTCGATTTTCTCATGACTCGACCTCATTAAAGCAAAGGACAGGCCAACCGGAAGTCATTTCTCAACAATTTGTCATTTATTACTTTAAGTTTTAGAAACGACATTTTACCCGGTTCAGCGGGCAATTTTGTTCAGGCTGTCCAGACACGTCCCCCGGCAAGAGAGGGCTTGGGCAGATGGCCGGATTCCGGGCTTACGTCGCCACTCCGATCCTCTGACCAGTTTGGACTTCCAGTATCATCTCGCCCACTCTGCGTCGGCAGTTGCCACTCAGATTCAAGTTGGTCATGCTCCCCGGTGAATCGGGGTGAAATATCAATTTGCTCCACCGGATGCCCGTGTTGCCTCAACCAACTCACGAGTTGCTCGCGCTGGTCTGCAAGAATAGCAATCGCTTGAGGATCGGCAGCAATCTTCAGAGAGTATGATTCGGACTCGTTGATGATGTCGATGTCAATGGTGCCCATTTCACCGAGCGGAACCGAAATCCGGAGCTCGTCCGGCTCAACTACTCTCTGTTTTGACAGTTCCAGTGCTTGTTGAATCGCGACCCGAATGTTGTCTGGGAGCGTGTTCTGGTGAGGAGCGACGACTTTGGAAGTTGCAACTGATGAGTTATTCTGTGGTGCAATTTCTCGAACTTGTCCGGCACCGGCACGGCTTTCGTTCTCACTGGAATGAGGTTGCCGCACTTCTTGAGCCTTATTGCTAAACTCTGAGCGATGGGAATCCTCTGTCGTTCTCCAAGGCTCATCCGGTTTCCCATGACTTGTTTCAACGGTCCGCTTGGTTCTTTCTTCGTTCCGTATTGCTGCTGCCTGGGGAATCGCGTCAAACACAGGTGGAGTCAGTTTCATTGCGGCTGACATATTAAAGGCCTTTTCCTGAGGCGAAACAGTCTCAGGAGCTTTCAAAGAGCCATGCGTATTGTCCATGGCAGGCGGTTTCATCGGTTTGCCAATCACCTCACTTGGTCGTCCTTCCCAAGCTGGACGTCGTTCCTTGCCATCGGAGCGAGCATCAGCAGGATCAAAAACATTTTCAAAATTGCCCTGATATCTCACTTCAGGTCCTGTGGGCGCAGGTGCAATTCCCTGCTTCAAAATAGCGCTCCCCTCCAGTTGCAGCTTCGGCAGTTTGAAGTAGACTGAATCTCCCTCGGTGTGGATTTTCACCTTTGGAGAATCGTTTTCAGAAGAAATGATCGGCAGTTTGAAGTAGACTGAATCTCCCTCGGTGTGGATTTTCACCTTAGGAGAATCGTTTTCAGAAGAAATGAATGGAATGAACTCTTCAGACTTAAGTGAGCTATTGGATACTTCGCCCGGTTTCACAGCACGGACCTTCGTATCAGATTCAAAGCTTGCCAGATTGCCGCTTGAATTGCGCACTTTTGCTTCAAAGCGGAATGTGGACTGAAAATGACTGATGATCTCCGTGACTGCCGATTTCACACTCAGGTCTAAGCCAACTGGAGATGTCACGTCATTTGTCGTGTTCAATACCTTATTTGACGTGTCTTGAACTTCACCGGCAGGCAGTGCCCTGACACTCTGAGCATTCGTACTGGCCGTGCGAAGTGTGCCATTCGTGGTCCTATGCCTGCCAGTATTCATTATCGTTGGTGCTTCTGCGGTGTCAAGCTTCGAATGCTTGAGGCCTGTTACTTGTTCTACTTTCCCCCGGTTTTGCTCAGGTATTTCCTTATGCGAACTGCTCTGATCTTTAATTTGAGAATGAGGCGCTTGGCGAACCGGGACGGAAGTCTCGGCTGAATTGTTTGCCGAACGCGACACAAGCTTACTATGGGATTGTGATTCCGGCCATGCACCGAAGGAGCGCTCGGTCGCCGAGCTTGCGTTCTTTTGCAATCCTTCCGGAATTGCTGACTGCCTGATAGATACATGGTCTTCCGCGCTGGCCACGGTGTCCGCAGCGCGAGTTTTCTTGCGAGTTACCGTTTCTTGCGGCGTGACTTGTGCATGAGCATTTGCCCTCTGCGGATTGGCTTGTGTGGGGCGCAAGTCGACATGATGTGTCAAATCACTATTGGACTTGGCGAGGGTATCGGGTTTGTCAGTTGCTTTCAGTGTGGTCACTTTCAAAGACTGCCCCTCTCGCTGCGCCGCAGTGGAAACAATTAGTCCGGCCATGTTCGATTGGCGTCCCTCGATAGCCGCTGCCCGACTACCCTTCAATTGGTCAACCCCTGCCGATTCACTTGCTTTGGCTTCAGGCTTAATGACTCTTTCGGTCTGATGACCCGACTCCGGTGCATGTGCGATCACCGTAATGCCTGAAGAAACTCCCTGCGCTGGCACGACACTCGCAAGTGTCGCGGTGGCCTGTGCCGACGATTTATATTCCCTCGTTCCCACGGTCTTCGACCGTTCCTTCAAGTTGTCTTGTGATTCCTCA
Organism: bacterium; assembly: GCA_013360195.1. Lineage (NCBI taxonomy): Bacteria > bacterium. The sequence continues at coordinate 51,578 of JABWCQ010000001.1, read as the reverse complement.
TGTGCAACACTATAGCGTCCTGAAAGCAAAACCGCCGGCTGTTGTGCCGACGGTCTTTGGAAGGTACCGGTACTCGCCTTTCTCCCCGGCGGAGAAGTAGTGTCTGATACTACGGAAAGCACGCTGCCAAAGCCTTTCTCCTTCTGCAGGGCAGGCCGAGGAACGGCGCTCTTCGGCAGAACCGTTTTGACTGCTTTCAGCAATCCCGCCTTCATGAGGGGCTCTTAACTCCTGACAGTTCAGCCATTTTCGTCGCAACAGATGCCGCTATCGGAACAGGGAGCGATGCCATCATTTTCGCTCCGCTGCGGCTCTTCATTCGCATTACAAGTTGAACAATGGTCTCGGTCGGAAGACGCTCGGCAATGACTGCGGCTTCATCCGGCTTCATACCCTCTAGCAGTTTGGCCAACTTGGCAATCTCAGCAGTTGATTTCGGAGCTTCGGTCAAAACGACTTCGCCGTCTTGCTCCTCGGCCGTCTCGTCGGCAGAGTCTTCTCCGCTTTCATGGCCATCGCCAGCCGCAGAGATCGCGTTTTCAGTCCCGGCCTCGGATTGACTGGCGTTCGTTCCGCTCTTGCTTAGTGCGGTTTCATTGCCTGTAGCCGCGGCCGCGCTTGAAGTGCCATGCGCGCTTGTGCTATCCGAAGAGACAACCGCCCCGTCGTGCCCAAGCGAATCAGTACCGGCATGAGGTTCGTTGGCTTCGTGGGTTTGCCCAACGATCAGGGAATCATCGTGCGTGGAAGCAGTTGAATCGCTTTGCACGGCACTGAGGATTTCACTTTTCGGCTGTGTCATGCGCAGCAGAAAGTACATGCCAACATTCAGCACAACAAACGTGCCGGTGTAAATCGCGATAGGTATGATGAGTTTCTTCATTGTGAGTGTCCGCTGCGTTTGCGTGATTGCTCGTCGGCGATCTTCTGCTCTAATTCAATCAATTCACTCCGCCATGCGTCCCGCTTTTTCTCTCCAAGCTTTTCAAGACTCATTGAGCGCTTTCTGGCTTCGATGAACCTGCGGCGAGCTTCAGACTCATGCCGCAGGTATTCGTTAACGACTCCGGTTTGATAACCGACAATTCTGTCAATTCTTTGCAGGTACTTCCAGTCAATTTGACGGTCGACAATTCGGAATTCAGTTTGAATTGCCGCATCCATGGAGAGACATTGCGCCTCTTTCTCATTGGCGAAGAGTTCAAGCTTCTGCTGCTGAGCTGCAAGTGCTCTCTCCGCCCGTCTCTGTTCGGATAGTCGCAGAGACTCTTGGATCTTTCGCACTCGCAATACCCTGTCAAGGCTGAATCTGAACTTTTTCATTTACCCCGCGAGCAGCCTTAAACCTTCCTTTGCTTCTGCAAAAGAGGAACCTTCATTCATATCTTGCTTCAAATACATATGTATTGAAGGTAACTTCTCAATGGCCTGGTCAAGCGTCGGTATCGATCCTCGCGCGTATGCTCCAATCGATATTAGGTCTTCCCCTTCTTGATAAGAGGCAAGCCATTCATTGATTTTCGCGACACATCTGCGATGCTCGCTGTCCACGACATGCGGCATCACTCGGCTTATGCTGCTCAATACATCAATCGCCGGGAAGTGCCCGCGTGCCGCGATCTTTCTGGACAGCACGATATGACCGTCCAGAATGCTTCGCATGCTGTCTGCCACGGGCTCAAGCATATCGTCGCCGTCAACAAGTACGGTATAGATTGCCGTAATGGATCCTTTATCCGAGTTGCCTGTTCGTTCGAGAAGTTTTGGCAGCATGGCAAAGACTGACGGCGGATAACCCCTGGTCGCGACCGGTTCATTGAGTGACAAACCGACTTCACGCAAGGCATGGCAGACGCGCGTAACGCTGTCCATCATCAGCAGCACCCGTTTCCCCTGATCCCGAAAATACTCCGCAATTGATGTCGCCGCCAAAGCGCCTTTTATCCGCAGAAGCGGCCATCGGTCTGATGTTTCACAGACAACAACAGACTTGCTCAAACCATCCGGACCAAGCGCGTCTTCAATAAAGTCCCGCACCTCTCTGCCGCGTTCGCCCACGAGTCCGACGACGATAACGTCCGCATTCGTGTTGCGTGCCATCATGCCTAACAGAACGCTTTTCCCGACTCCACTGCCGGCGAAAATGCCCACACGCTGCCCTTCTCCAAATGTCAGCATACCATCGATGGCCCGGACTCCGACTTGCAATGGCCTCGTCACTCGCGGCCTGGACAATGGGCTTGGACTCTCATTGTTCAGCGGCCGGTAAGTTTGAGCCTGAATCGCACCTCTACCGTCAATAGGCTCACCAAGGCTGTTGATAACACGGCCAAGCAAGCCGTTGCCGACAGGAACAAGCTGTGTTCTGTTCAAGTCAACCACTTCGTCACCCGGACAAACACCACCGAGATCCTCAAGTGCCATGAGCAAAGTCATCGGGCCGTCAAAGCCGACAACTTCCGCCAGTCTGTCGCCCTTTGATGTGGCTACGCAGCAGAGATTTCCAATTGCACTTCGCGGACCCTTTGATTCAAGGACCAGTCCTCGCACACTGTTCACGCGGCCCACAGCGCGCACTGGGGTTGAATGCTGAAGCAAACTCTGCGCTTGTGCGAGCAAGTCGCTCACGCTCGCTTCTCCAACGACATTTCAAGCTGTTGTTTCAAAGTTGAAAGCTGTGTAGCCAGCCGCGCATCAAGCGAACCAATATCTGAATCGATCAAGCAATCGCCGCGACTCAAGCTCTCATCCGGACGAAGGTCGAGCACCGCCGATGAAGAAAGAGTACTCGCTATTTCTGAAGTCTTGTCACGCAGAATCTCAAGATCCTTGGGATGCACTCTGACCGTTACCTGCTTTGCCTCCCCGATGGAGCGCAAAGCATTCTTCACAATTCCCGCAAGCAGTTCGGGCTTGATCTGAAGCTCGGTGTTCAAGATTTTCTCGGCCATTTGAGTCGCAAGGCTGACGAGCTGATCTTCAAATCGCAAAGCTAAATCTGCGCGTTCAGCGATCAGCATTTGAGCGTATTGCTCCATAAGCTCGAGTGCGGGCGAAAGCTCCCGGAAGGCGATGTCGCGTCCAAGAATCTTGCCTTGCTCAATTCCCTCCAATCGAGCTCTCTCGACCTCAGCGGCATGACGCTTTCGTTCTGACTCCGGAACACGAAGCGCGGCGTTCGTTCCAAGCAACGTTGCCGGCCGGACAGGTCTAGCCGGATCCTGCACAACTTCCTTGAAAAAGTTCACAGGCCGTTCAGTGAATCTGGTGAATTGTGCGGGCGTAATTGCCGCATCGTCTGCTAATCTCAGTACCTTTCCCATACTACTCCACCATGACCTCGCCCTTGCTTCCCGTTGCCACGACGATCTGACCCTGCTCTTCAAGCTTGCGAATTGTGTCAACAACCTGCTGCTGTGCAACTTCTACTTCCTTGAGCCGCACAGGTCCCATATACTCGATTTCCTCCTTGATTGTCTCGGCCGCACGCTCGGACATATTTGCCAGAACTCTCGCCTTGACATCCGGATTGACATGCTTCAACGCAAGTGCGAGGTCCTTGTTGTCAACTTCTTTAAGCACCTTTTGAATCGACCGATCATCAAGCTGGATGATATCCTCGAACACAAACATGAGATTCTTCATCTCGGTGGCAAGTTCCGGCGCACGCTCATTAATCTTCGCCAAGATTGAGCGCTCCGCAGACGTTCCAATAAGATTTAGAATCTCAGCGGCAGCCTTCACGCCGCCAAGCTTGCTTGAGCTTTGCGAAAAGTCAACTCGCGATTCAAGAACAGCCTCTACGGCGGAAATCGTCTCCGGAGCAACCCGCTCCATGTTTGCATATCTCATCATGACCTCAGCCTGCAGGTCCGGCGAGAGATCAGCAAGAATCTGCGCGCTCTGTGCGGGCTGCAGCTGGCTAAGCACGAAGGCGATCGTTTGCGGGTGTTCTTTCTGCATGAATGCGAGAAGCTGATTTGCATCGACGTTCTTCAAGACATTAAAGCCTTTGACTCGAATCATGCGCTCTATACGGCGAATGATTTCGACCGCCTTCTCCTGTCCAAGTGAGCGATTGAGAACTTCCTCTGCGTATTGTATACCGCCGACAGCAACGAAGTCCTGCGCCGACATCATGTGGTAAAACTCTTCCACAACAGAATTTGCCAAAGCCGAATCTACGTTTCTGAGACGCAGCATTTCTTTGGTGATTTCTTCAATCTCCTCTTGCTGCAGCCGTTTGTAAAGCTCTGCCGAAGCGTCCGGGCCGATGGAAATCATCAGCACCGCGGCCTTCTGGAGATTTGTGATTCGCTGCGGAGTCGGTTTATTGGTTTGCGCCATCTGCCACCCAGCTTCTAAGAATTTGTGCCGCGTTCTCCGGTTTGTTCATTACAAACTGCACGGTCCTGTTTAGCATTTCCTGAGCCCGAATCGCCTCAACTGACGGTCCGCCATCATCGATCTCGATTAGTTGTGGACCCTCTGTCTGGCTCTTGAACACGACCTTGGGACCCGCTGGAGCATTCATCACCGCTGCGGCTGTTCCCATTGGACTGACCGAACCACCGCTGGCTGAATTGTCGTACGTGGCGTGCGGGAGCTGACCGGCTGCGGGCGCGCTCGCTGCAAGTTGACCTCCGTGTGCGGCAGCCGCCATCATTACTGGCTGTCCGCCCGGTCCCAACTGCATCACCGCCGCTCCGTGAGGCAGAGACGGAAGTCTCTCACTCATCCTATTCATCACACTGCGAATAGCAAAGAAGGCCAGAACGAGCACCAGCGCAAGAATAATCTTGTCTGCGTATTGCATGAGCAGCGACAGCCAGTTTGTCGGAGTCTGAACCGCAGGAGTCAACAGCGCAGTTGTCTCGTTGAACTGAAATGACATGACCGTCAATTCATCACTGCGGTTTGCGTCAATTCCCAGCGCGCTTGACACCATCTGCCTGAATTTCTCAAGCTCCTGAGGAGTTCGCTCCACATACTGCAAGACCGCGTTGCCTGCCGAGTCCACATTGCTCGTGTAATTCCCGTCAATCAAAACGGATGCCCATATCTTTTCTACGTTCCCTACTTCCGGCACAACCTTTTCTACTGTTCTCGGAACTTGGTAATTGGTCACGCTTTTTTCGGAGGCGCCGGTATTCGGGTCATCGCTCGTCTGAGTTTCCTCGGAAAGTGTCGCAACCCTATCTGGATTGTAATCCTCTGAAGTCCGCTCAATCCGATTCCAATTCAATTTCACCGTGACTTCGACACGGGATCTCCCCGGACCGACCACATCAGATAAAAGCGACTGCGCCTTTCGTTCGAGCTCTTGTTCAACCATTGTCTGCATTTCAAGCTGCGTCGACGATAATCCCGCCAGGTCATCGCGCGGCCCGTTCGTCAGTGGATTGCCCTCCGAATCCATAATTGTTACATGCTCCGGGTCAAGTCCTTCCACAGCATATGCCGTCAGCGTGGTCAAAGCAGCGACCTGCTTCTTGCTCATGCTGAAACCCGGCTTCAGAGTGAGCACAACTGACGCTGTCGCGGGCTTCTGGTCCTCTTTGAACAACCGCTGCTCAGGCACCACGAGATGCACACGGGCATTCTCGACGCCCTCTATTGATGACATGGTTCGCGCCAGCTCGCCTTCAACTGCCCGACGCTGATTCAGTTTCTGAAGCTGATCTGTCAAGCCAAGTTGCGGCTTGTCAAATATCTCGTATCCAAGTTCACCCGAGTGCGGGATTCCCTTCTCGGCAAATGTCAATCGCAGAGTGTTAACATGCTGTTGCGGGACTTTAATTGTCCCGTCGCTTGTCACGTCAAACGGTATCTTCTCGTCCCGAAGTTGATCGGCGACCGCCGCCGCATCCTTTGACTCAAGTCCGCTGTATAGCGTCGCCATCACCGGACGAGTCGTATACGTGATTGCCGCAGCCGAAATCGCCACGATCAGACCGACGCCGATGATTAGCATTGCCCGCTGATTGATGGTCAGCCGTTGCCAGAGTTCACGCAGAGTGTCGAGTGGATTGCCCATGTATTGAAATGTTCGTGTTTACTCGCCCTGATTATACCGGCGTTCTCATTAGCTCCTGATACCCTTCAAGCGCCTTCTTGCGAATTTCCAGGAGCAGTGCCATCGAGATGGATGCCTCCTCGACAGCCGCCATGACTTCATGGATATCCTGAATCTGTCCGGTCGCAAATTGCTGTGTCTTCTCGCCCGCCTGCACCTGCATCGCGTTGACGTTGCCGATGAAGTTCGATAGAGTGTCGCCAAATGACTCGCCTGCTCCGGGTGCTGCCTTGGGCTGTGTGCCTTCGGCAATCGGCGGAATCGGTTTGATACTGTCAATACCGTAAATCATGTCAGGCCCTCAAGTCAAGATGTTTGCCCAGCTCTTCGACCGGGCGGAAGCGATCAAATTCAGCATGCTTTTGTGCGATGAGTTCGCGCAGTCTGGCCTCAGCGTCGTCCCGCTGCCCGGCAGGCTGCGTACTCTGCTGACCTGCAACTTTCTGCTGCAGAGATACGGTGGAAGTGTAGCTGGAGTTGATTTTCATGGATTATAGTTCAAGCGCTTTCTTCATCATCGCCTTGGTCGCATTAAACGCCGTGACATTAGCTTCAAAGGCTCTCGAGGCGCTGATTAGCTCAGTCATTTCCTGCACAATGTCTACATTGGGCATGCGCACAATTCCGTTCTCGTCCGCATCGGGATGGCTCGGATCATATACTTCGCGGAAAGGGCTTTGATCTTCTTGTATCGAAGCCGTTACTCCGTTGGACGGAGCGAGAATCTTGGCTTCCGAACGGCCAAACATGTGGCTGCCGTCTGACCTTGCCAGTTTCTGGTGTGTGCCGCGCTCAAGCACTGCTTCAAATCGTTTCTCTTCAGAGAGCACTGTGTCCTTCCTGCGGTACGGACCACCCTCTTCCGTGCGGGTAGTCTCGATATTGGCAATGTTCTCAGCGATCGCATTCATTCGCTTGCGCTGAGCGGTCATTCCCGACGTGCTTGTGTTCATACCGTTGAAGAGGGGATGGATTTCCATGAAGTTTCCCTTGAACTTTTTTGCCACGAGTGCAATAAGCAGTTATCGTGCCTACCGCGTCAAAACTTTAATCCGCTGGTTAGTATCCACCAAAACATATTGATTTATATGTACATAGCGTTTGAAGCTCGGACTCTTAAGTTTGGAAGTTCTTTGTCTAATATTCTTCTTCCGGCACCATTTTCCTACTCCTCTAACTTGAACTTGCCTGCGCAATTGACATAGCTCAGAGCACATGAATTGACAAGAATCATGTTATTGTTTTCCTATGCCTCTAACTCAAACCAGTGATGCTATCGACTTAAACAAGCTAACGCTCTCGGATAAACAACTCCAGAATCATGATTTGGTCGCTGCTGGAGCAATCGACTCATCACGCGAGGAACGTTCACAGTAATCCTGCATATATGAATTGCATCACTTGTTTTCATCCATTAACCGTTGGACAGAACAAGTTCACAATTTTTCTGTTTAGTTCAGGCTCCGCTTGCTTCACGAAGATTGACATGGTATATTGAAACAACAGGTAATCGATATCGGCCGGTTTCGGCTGATAAGCAGGTCAAAGCGAGTCTTCCGTAACCGCGCATGGGTTAGAAGGCTCGCTCTGTTTTTGTGCATCACTCTGCTCCCTGCGCACCCAGATTTTTGTAATGGTTGAAAGGAGTGAATCATGGTATTTCGAAATATCATGTTCTGGACGGCGTCAGTGATATTCATTGCCGGTATTCTTACGGCGACAGAATCGTGGATATCTCGCCCTCCTTCCAGAAATCCGCTGGATTTTCAGTACGATAGTAGTTGGAGCGGTCGGCCGCTTACTTCAAGCGAAAGCACAACAGTTCGCCAGGCTATTGATTCCATCCGCACTCCGCCTCCGGATTCAATTACATACACCGACGCCGCCGGAAACACTCTAACCGTCTCCTGCTCTACGTTGGCAAACGCACTGCAAGGTCAGCTTGAATCGGGCACAATGGAAGCGGAGACGCTGAATGACGACTATGCAGGCGGTGAATACTGGGACGAGATAAATATCAACGATGACGTGCTCGCAGACGCCGGAAGCAGCGGCAACACCGATTATCTTGAAGAGTTGCTTGTCCACGAAGGCACGCACAAGGGTCAATCCAATTCATTACCCGAAACTGACACCGAGATACCGGCTTACGGCGCGGAACTCGCTTACAAGGATTCAATTGGTCTCGACAGTACCGATGCCGACTACCGGTTTACTCGGGATAAACTGAGGGAATACCGTCGCATTCATACCTACAATGCGTTGAAGAAAATGCTCGAGTCATCGTGGCTGACAAGTTGGGTCGTGCGTTACTTGCCGAAGGACCCTCCCGAAAATTGGCAGCTTGCCGCATTTCAACCCGGCGACTCTCAGGAGATTCTCTTTGACCTCGGACCACTCGAGGTATCGGACATGCATGGATTCGAAGACTACTTCGCGCCCGGCATATCCCTGCTCATGCTCGCCGGTGCTCATCGGGATGGCGGAAGCCATCTCACGGCCGCAATGATTGATCACGGTCAAGTCGTACAGCCTTTCCCCTTCTGGCAGATGCGATATCCTCCCGGCCTTTACTCATTTGCATATAGTGAGCAAATGCACTGTTACTTCTTCGTGGATACATTGATGAAGTTCATTATCGTCGCGCCGGATATGGACGGGAACAAACTGCCGGACGGTCCGACACCTCTCTGGGCGACTGCAATGCAATTCCCTGAAATTACGGATATGTTAAGTGTTACTCCGACAAATCACCCTCAGCATGGATTCGGCTTGCTTGTGAATGATTGCGACGCACACTTCTCCCGCTGGATCCCCGCTTACGCCGAGCGGCCATTTCTAAAAGATTTGGGAGGGCCTGAAGGAGCGGATGTCAGTTTCATGTGCCGCAGATTCGAGTTTGTGAACATCAAACCGCGCATTACCGAACCTTGGCCGTGGCAAGGTGACATGCAATGCACTGTATTCGGCACTTGGACTCACCCCGTAGAAGTGTGGACGACGGATCCAAGCGGAGAAATACTCATCGAGCCGCTTGGCGTCGCAGTTTTGGCCGATGACATTGTCGGACAATGCCCGTTGCTGCGTCCGCTGCTTGCCGGCGAAAGGATTGTCGCCGTTGATCCAATCAGTGGAAAAAGATTGCGTACTGCCTACCAGGTGCCGGAACCGATACCGCGTGAGTTGACAATTCGTTATATGGAATCAGGTGAACTCCGGCTGGATTGGATGGACGTTGTCGGCGCTGCGTCTTACGGCATCGAAGTCTCTTTTGACGGCTATGTTTGGGAGGACCCGGGATTGTCAACGCAGGAGAGCGAAATAACGCTTCCTCTGCTTCATCTCAACCTCACGATGTTTAGAGTCGTTGCCCGTCGGTAGTCAAAGAAGTGAGTGGATGCAAACAAAAAGGGTTCCCGTGAAGGGAACCCTTTTGTCAATTCGGAGCTATTCAATCAATCAACGGAGATACCTTCTTCCCGGTATTCCCGCAGTTTGTTTCGTAATGTTCGGATGGAGATGCCGAGTGATTCCGCCGTCTTCGTGCGATTGTTATCATGCACGCGCAATGCCCGGAAGATCGCCGCCTTCTCTATCTCTGACAGCGTCGCAGTCGTCTGTGCGTCAAGGGTAAACATCGTCTCTGAGTGCGGCGCGGCCTCTATGCCGTCCAGATAAAGGTGCTTCGTCCGTACCATGGTCTCATCGCACATGATAACTGCCCGCTCCATCTTGTGCTGAAGTTCACGCACGTTTCCCGGCCACTCGTAGTTCAGAAGCTGCTCCATCGCCGTTTCGTCCAGCCCGTGAACATCCTTCGCGTATTCATTGGCATAGTACGCCACAAAGTGCGTTGCCAGAACCGGAATATCCTCGCGACGCTCGCGCAGTGGACTTACCTTGATCGGACAAACGTTTAGCCGGTGATACAAATCTTCGCGGAACTGATCTTCGGAAATTGCCTTTTTCAAGTCTCGGTTCGTCGTAGCCACGATTCTCACGTCAATCTTGATGGTCTCGCGCCCTCCGAGTTTCTCAAACTCCCGTTCTTGAAGCACCCGCAGCAGTTTGGCCTGCATCGTCGGTGACATTTCCGAAACTTCATCTAACAGTAACGTCCCTCCGTTCGCCATCGCAAACCGGCCTTCCACAGTCTTGATTGCGCCCGTAAAAGCACCCTTCTCGTGACCGAAGAGTTCCGATTCCATGAGTGTTTCCGGCATCGCCGCACAGTTGATCTTTACAAACGGGCCGTTCCGGCGCGGGCTGTTTTCGTGCAAGGCGCGTGCGATCAATTCCTTGCCGGTGCCTGATTCCCCTTGAATCAGCACTGTCGCTTTTGTCGGCACAATCATCTCGAGCTGCTCCAATACCTCGAGCATCTTGGGCGACTGACCAAGTATGTTGTTGAACTGAAACTTCGTGCCCAGTTCACGTTTCAACTGATAGTTTTCGAGTTTGAGCTTGCGCGATTCAAAGGCTTTCTGAATACGCAGGAGGAGAGTCTCTTGGGGGAAGGGCTTCTCGAGAAAGTCGATTGCCCCGTCTTTCAAGGCGGCCACGGCTTCCGGTACGCTGCCGTATTGCGTCATGATAACTACATCGACTCCCGGAAACCGCTCATGTACGGTTCTCAGAAGTTGGAGGCCGGACATCTTAGGCATCCGGACATCCGTCACGATCACATCAAACTGTTGACCGTCTTCAAGGAGGTTGAGTGCGGTCAGCCCATCCTCGCAGGCTTCGACCGTGTAATTTCTACGCTTAAGAGTTTGGACTAACCAATCACGGAAGTGCTGTTCGTCGTCTACAACAAGAATTCGATTTTTGGCCATGTGACGGCGCTCCTCTTCGACTCTGACGAAGGTGTATGGGGTCAAACGTGTTGAAAATTGTCAGCATAACAAACCTTATCCACAACTTCGCGCCATCGCCATCGCTATAGCAAGTATATGTACATCCTTCCTAAAAGCAGCATGTTAGTACATATTCTGCCATAGGTGCGCTCAATATACTAATGGATTGTGAGTTTGTCAAGCACTTTTTGCCGAGGGAAAGTGTTGCCGAAAGATGCTACGGTTTGTGGAGTGTTCTGCCCATCTGCCTTGATTATCGGCTGATTTTTCGGTACATTAAATGTTCACACTAAGGTTCAATTTTACAATTAGATGGAATCCCCGTTTCTGCGCATCACCGGTGCCCGCGAGCACAATCTGCAAAACATCTCGCTGGACTTGCCACGTAACAGATTGATTGTAATCACTGGCATTTCTGGCTCGGGGAAGTCCTCCCTTGCCTTCGATACGTTGTATGCCGAGGGTCAGAGACGTTATGTCGAATCACTTTCGGCCTATGCCCGTCAGTTTCTTGGACTTATGGAGAAACCTGACGTAGACTCCATTGAAGGACTGTCGCCTGCGATTTCAATTCAGCAAAAGGCAGGAATTCGCAACCCGCGGTCAACCGTCGCAACGGTCACTGAGATCTACGACTATCTCCGATTACTGTATGCAAGAATCGGCAAACCTCACTGTCCCAATTGCGGCAAACCCATCCAGCGACAAACGGCACAGGAAATCGTTGATGCTCTATTAAGTCTTCCCGAAGGTACGAAGATTCAATTGCTTGCTCCGGTCGTCAGTGGCCGCAAAGGTGAATACCGTGAAATCTTTGAGAACATTCAGCGCGACGGCTTTGTTCGCGTTCGTGTGGACGGTGAAATCCGTTCGCTCGACGAGAAGATAGAACTCAATAAGAAAATTCGCCACACGATTGAAGTCGTTGTTGACCGGCTCGTCATCAAGGACGGACTGCGCACCCGCTTGACAGATTCGGTTGAGACAACACTTCGGCTCTCAAGCGGTTTGCTCATCGCCGCCATCGAAGGCCGCAAGGAGCGTGTATTCAGCGAGAGATTCGCTTGCCCGGACTGCAGTATCTCCATTCAGGAAGTCGAGCCGCGACTCTTCAGTTTCAACTCTCCTTTCGGCGCCTGTGAGCGCTGCACGGGATTAGGCTTCAAAATGGAGATTGACCCGGAGCGAGTCGTGCCAAACGATGAACTCTCCATCGAAGACGGTGCGATAGCCAGTTTGTCAGGCGGTGTGGACGGCTGGATGGGGAACATGCTCGATGCCGTCGCGCGGAAGTTCAAGATTGGTCTCACGACACCATGGAAGAAGCTCAAGCCCGAACAAAAACAGGTTATTCTCTACGGATCTGGGAAAAAGGAGCTTGCCTTCGTTTGGGAAGGTCAGAAATCCCGCTTTGAGACTACCGGCAAATGGGAGGGAGTCATTCCAAATCTCATGCGCCGCTACTCGCAAACAACCTCGACTCAAGTGCGCGAATGGATTGAGGACTTCATGGGCAATATCCCTTGCCCCGACTGTGGAGGTGCGAGGTTGAAGCCCGAAGCGTTAAGCGTCCTCGTGAACAGTCAGAACATCAATCAGGTCTGCGACCTTTCCATCGGCCACGCACATGACTTCTTCAGTACCCTGAAGTTAAATGAACGCGATTCACTCATAGCGAGACAGATTCTCAAAGAAGTGCGCGAGCGGCTTACCTTCCTGCTGGATGTGGGGCTGGATTACTTGACACTTAATCGTGCTGCGGGCAGTCTCTCAGGCGGCGAGGCACAGCGCATCAGACTTGCGACTCAGATCGGGTCCCAGTTGACCGGCGTCATGTACATCCTTGATGAACCGTCTATCGGCCTGCATCAGCGCGATAATGACCGGCTCATTGCAACTCTCAAAAGACTGCGCGACATCGGTAACACCGTAATCGTTGTTGAACATGACCGCGACACCATCGATGCCGCCGACCATGTTGTAGATCTCGGTCCCGGCGCAGGCCGCCATGGAGGACAAGTCGTCGCGGAAGGAACTCCTTTCGAAATTGCGAAAGTCGAGAAATCGCTCACCGGACGATTCTTGAGCGGACTGGATAAAATTGATGTCCCCTCCGAGCGTCGACCTGGCCTCGGCAAAAACCTCGGGATTCGCCGGGCACGCGGCAACAATCTTCGCGACGTGTCCATTGATATTCCCCTCGGCACGTTCACGGTCGTGACCGGAGTTTCGGGTTCGGGGAAGTCCACTCTGATAAACGAGACGTTGTACCGCGCGCTGGCTCAGAAGTTTTACAGTGCCAAGGAACCGCCGCTTCCGTATGGGCAATTGACGGGACTGCAGCATCTTGACAAGGTGATTGATATAGACCAGTCACCTATTGGCAGAACACCACGCTCAAATCCCGCCACGTACACCGGACTGTTCACACAGATACGAGACCTTTACAGCCAGCTTCCCGAAGCAAAGATGCGCGGTTACAAACCCGGCCGCTTCTCGTTCAACGTCAAGGGTGGCCGCTGTGAAAACTGTCAGGGTGACGGCATCATCAAAATCGAGATGCACTTCCTTCCGGACGTGTATGTCCCTTGCGAAGTCTGTCACGGCAAGCGCTACAATCGCGAAACGATGGAAGTCCGCTGGAAAGGCAAATCGATCGCCGATGTGCTGGAAATGAGTGTCTCGGAAGCCCGCGAGTTTTTTGAATCGCTGCCTCCGATTGCCCGCAAACTTGCAACACTTGAAGAAGTAGGGTTAGGATACATACATTTAGGCCAGCAGGCCACGACACTCTCCGGCGGCGAGGCACAGCGCGTCAAGCTTGCCACCGAACTCTCCCGCGTCGCTACCGGTCGTACAATTTACATCCTCGACGAGCCGACAACAGGATTACACTTTCATGATATCAAACTGCTGCTGAAAGTACTGCACACGCTTGTTGACAGAGGCAACACTGTGCTCGTTATCGAACATAATCTGGACGTCATCAAGACAGCCGATTGGATTATTGACTTGGGTCCTGAAGGCGGCGAACGCGGAGGAGAGATTCTTGCCGCAGGCACACCCGAGGACATCGCCAAACACAAGTTAAGTCATACAGGCCGATATTTGAAGCTTGAACTCGAAGCCCGGCGCAATCAGACACTGCAATCGAACGGCAAGCGCCGCACTGTCGAGGCGAGCGCATGATCAGAGCATTCCTGTTGACTTTCGTTTCGGTTTCCCTGCTCTGCGCCCAGTCTTTTGATGCGCAGCGCGCTCTCGACCTTGCAAATGTCCTTGCAGGCGACGAGTTCGAAGGTCGCCGTTCCGGACACCCCGGTGGAACAAAGGCCGAACAATTCATGGCCGACTATTGCCGTGAACTTGGGCTGTCGCCCATCGGAACGGACGGATTCTTTCAACCGGTTCCGATTCTTGTCACACAGGAACAAGGTTCATCATTGTCGATATCCGGAAGTGAACTCGGCAAGATAACCTTTGTCCACGGACTCGATTACAATTTCGTGACTCACTCAGGTTCGAAGTTTGTCAACACGGAAGCGGTCATCGTTGGGCATGGCATCGTCTCCGACGAAAAGGGACGGAATGATTACGGAGATGTCGACGTCAATGGAAAGATTGTCGTCATTCTGCGTGGAGAACCCAAGAGTGCCTACAGCTTCTCTTCCGAGAATCGCCGAGGCAAGATGCTGCAGTGGGCCAAAGAGAGAGGCGCAGTCGCTGTGATGTGGCACGAGCGGACCATGCCCGTGAATGGAGCTGCAATCTCGGAGAAGAGTTACGACCCTGCTTTCCCGCTTCTTTACATCGGCGACCGCGTGCTTCAGATACTCTTGGAGAATACCGGCTACTCGATAAAGAGCTATCAGGACAAGATTAAGCGCGAGGCGACACCGCTTCCGACCGGAAAGCAGGTTTCCTTAACTGTTAACAACAGGCAGTTGAAGGGTAAGGAAGCGCGGAACGTGTGCGCCATCAAGTACGGAACCGACGCAGTGCTGAAGAATGAGATTATCGTCGTCGGCGCGCATCTTGACCATTGTGGTCTGAACGCGGCGAAAGTTCCTTACAACGGAGCGGATGACAACGC
This sequence comes from bacterium, assembly GCA_013360195.1. NCBI lineage: Bacteria > bacterium. The sequence goes on along the minus strand of JABWCQ010000001.1, from coordinate 36,553 downwards.
GTCCGGAAGCGCTCTCATTGCCGAGCTGGCGCGGGCTGTTGCGCAAGGTCCGGCGCTCAAGCGGTCGGTGATGTTCATCTGGTTTACGGCGGAAGAGGACGGTTTACTCGGCAGCAATTACTTCGTCGAGAATCCGACGATTCCCTTTGGCAATATTACCGCGATGCTCAACTTCGACATGGTTGGTCAAGGCGACGGCGGAACGACTATCGTTGGACTTGAACTTCTTGGTTCAATTGGCAAAACGTGGGCGGATTCGCTCGCAGAATCCGGCAAGCCGCCTCGTTTGGCAATTTACGACGGGGACGGTGCCAGTGACTACGCGCCGTTTGTCGAATACGGAGCTCCGGGAGTCGCCTTCTTTTCCAAGGGAAGTCATCCGTTCTATCATCACTATTGTGACGATGGAGCTTGGCTGAACCTCGAATCCTTTGCGGACGTCGGGAGACATTCCGAAGCACTGATTCGCAGGCTTGGCAGCGAGCAAACGTCGCTTGCCAGCCGCTCCGATTCACTGCGGATGATGACATATTTCGCAACAACGATTGACGTGGACGGATTCTTCATTGACAGGACCGGAACAGTGAAGCAGTCCTCATCGATTGAGGTGGCCTGGCTTCCCCACAATTCGGCGACACCGATACCTGAACTCATCAGCAGCGCCTCGCACCTGCACGCATATTGTGCTGACAAGAATATCACCAGCAGCGGCCTGAAGGACGCGGTAAATAAGCAGGACGAATTGAAGAGCGCGGTCGTATTGGCTGTTCCGGAAGTCGGTCTGAGCAAGCGGCCGGTTCATGATGTGCTGACATTGACGAAGATGGGTCTGTCACTGGTGAATCTGACACCGGGCGCAGAAGCGGCAAAGCTCGCTATGAGCGACGAGATTTTTCAATTGCTGAAGGACTCCGGGACATACGCTTTGATCCCACTGGATTTCAACACGTCTCCGCGAGTGCAGAAGTGGGGATCACAGGGAATTGTAACGGCTTCCCTGTCACAATTTGCGTCAACTCCGGCTGAGATTCGGGACTCGCTACTGGTCAGTTCCGCGTTACTGCTGATTGATATCACAGGAGAGCCCACAGTCGAGCAGCTCATGACCCTTCATAAGGGACGTCAGCGATATGTGCATTTGAATTTCGGCGAATCCTTTGACGACATGCGCCAGTCTGACCAGAAAGCGGCATTCCGCAAGCTTTATGAGGCGGGCTTCACGCGCGACGACATATTTCATCTTGTGGGGAAGAATCTGCGCAGATTCTTGAACGGGTAACAGCGAAGATATGACTGAACTCTACAATAAGCTCCACCGACTTGATCCGGACTATTACACTGAGGATCGGATCGCACCTCTGCTGGGATCGATAGACCGAATCAAACGCTTAAAACGCGAGCGCAATGCCGTCGTGCTGGCGCACAACTATCAGCGCCCGGAAATCTTCGAAGTTGCGGATTTTCTCGGTGACTCACTTGGGTTGTCGCTGAAAGCCGCCGAGGTCAAAGACGCGGACGTGATTGTGTTTTGCGGTGTGCACTTTATGGCTGAGACAGCAAAAATTGTCAACCCTGAGAAGACCGTGCTGCTGCCAAACCTCGCGGCAGGCTGCTCACTGGCGGACATGGCGACTGGAGAGGATGTAGCGAAACGCGCGGCGGAATTGCGCCGCACCTATCCCGACTTGCAAGTCGTTACGTATGTAAACACCACGGCGGACGTGAAGGCGCAGTCGGACGCGTGCTGCACAAGCTCCAACGCGGTTTCGGTCGTGCGCGCGCTCGAAAGCAAGCACATCTTGTTTGTTCCAGACCAGAATTTGGCTCGTCATGTTGCACTGCACGTGCCGGAGAAGACAATTATCGCGTGGGACGGCTATTGTTACGTGCATCACCAGATTACACCGGAGACAGTCATGACCATGCGCAGGCAGATCCCGGGGATCAAGATACTTGTGCATCCGGAATGCCGCGATGACGTGGTTGCGTTGGCAGATGCCGCGCTGTCAACCTCGGGAATGGTGGAGTACGCACAGGCGAGCGAGGCTACGGACTTTCTTGCAGTAACTGAATGCGGGCTGTCCGATTTACTGCAAATCAGTGTGCCTGACAAGAATTTTTACCGGGCTTGCAAAATTTGCAGATTTATGAAGGCGATTTCTTTGGATGACGTCGAGCAGGCATTGCAGCAGAATCGGTTTCAGATAGAAGTGGACGAACCAGACCGTTCGCGAGCGCGCAGGGCACTCGAGCGGATGTTTGAATTGACGGGCGGGATCCGCGACAACTTGAAGCTACCTGACAGCGTTGCGAACGAATAATCAACTTATTAGAACGGATCATGAGCAGCGAATTTAGAATTGAAAAGGACTCGCTGGGCGAATTGCAGGTCCCGGCGAATGCGTACTACGGCGTGCAAACGGCACGCGCAGTGGCCAACTTCCCGATTTCGGGGTTGCGGCCACACCCTGTATTTGTGAGAGCATACGTGACGATAAAGCGTTCCGCGGCAGTCGTGCATCGCGATTTGCACTTGCTGACAGAGGAGCAGTCGAAGGCGATAATTTCTGCGGCAGACGAGCTTCTGTCGGGCAAACATGCCGACCAGATTGTAGTGGATGTGTATCAGGCCGGCGCGGGCACTTCGACAAACATGAACGTCAATGAAGTGATTGCGAATCGTGCGGCTGAATTACTGGGATTGAAACGCGGTGACTACAGCAAGGTGAATCCGAACGACCACGTCAACATGGCACAGTCCACGAACGACACGTATCCGGCGGCAATGCGTATTGGCTTGTGTCTGAAGTTTCCTGACTTGCTGAAATCTGTAGACATGATAATCTCGGCGCTCGACGCCAAGGCGAAGGAATTTGACGATATTATCAAGAGTGCGCGCACGCACTTGCAGGATGCAGTACCGATTCGACTTGGTCAAGAGTTCGGCGGCTATGCCTCAATTATGAAGCGCTGCCGCGCTCGTTTGGTCGAAGCGGAAGCCGGTCTGCGGCAATTGAATCTGGGCGGTACGGCAGCGGGAACGGGTATGAATGCTCATCCTGAATATCGCGCGCGAGTGGCAAAGGAAATCTCCGCCCGAACCGGCATAGCGTTTCACCCTGCAGAAGACCTGTTTGAGGTGACACAAAGTCTGGGAGACTTTCTGCACTTTTCATCCGCATTGAGGCTGCTCGCTTTAGAGCTCGGAAAAATTGTCTCCGATCTCAGATTGCTAAGCAGCGGGCCCCGGACAGGATTACAGGAGATCTACTTGCCGGCCGTGCAGCCGGGCTCTTCCATCATGCCGGGCAAGGTCAATCCTTCAATGGCGGAAATGATGAATCAGGTGTGCTATCAGGTCGTAGGGTTTGACCAGACCGTTGCCTACTGCGCGCATGCCGGACAGATGGATCTCAATGTCATGATGCCGGTGATGAATTACAATCTTCAGCAAGCATTGCACATATTGAGCACGTCCATTGAAGTGTTCAGTAAACGCTGCGTGGACGGCATCACCGTTGACCGTGAACGCTGCCGGATGTACTTTGAGTCCTCCGTTGGCATGGCCACAATCATGAATCCGTATATCGGTTATGCAAAGGCCGCGGAACTTGCCAAGGAATCGGTGAAGACGGGGAAGTCCATCGTGCAACTGATTCGCGAACACAAACTGTTGACCGAAGAGCAGATGAAGGAGATTCTTGAACCTCGGCGCTTGACGGATCCGGATTTACAGTCGGCCGGAGCAGGCGGCGGATGACACATTGCCGCTGACTGATTACATGATATTGGCCGCCGGCGCACTGCTGGCCTCGACAGTTTCGGGGATTGCGGGCGTCGGCGGCGGCATGGTCTATCTGCCGATCTTGGCTGAGATTGTCGGGATGAAGCTGGCCGTGCCATATCTGTCGCTGCTGCTGCTGGCCGGTAATTTTTCGCGGGCGTGGTTTGCGCGAGCCGGAATCAACTGGCAGGTCTTGCGAGCATTTCTGCTGACGGCAATTCCGGGAGCGGCGCTGGGCGCGCTGGGTTACGCATATCTTCCGGCAATATGGATTGCGCGGATATTAGGCGCGTATCTCGTCATCTACGTGCTGTTGAATTTTCTGCGAGTGCAGTGGCCTAAATCGGCAGATTTGCGGTCCATGTCGTGGATTGGAATCCCGGCCGGAGTTTCGAGCGGCGTAGTAGGCGGCTCGGGGTTGATCATCGCGCCGTATTTCTTGAGATACGGATTGATTAAAGAGAGCTTTCTCGGCACAGAAGCTCTTGCAGCAGCAGGAACTCACGTGGCCAAAATCGCTGTGTGGGGAGGAACGAGCATCCTGACGATGAAAGATGTGTTGCTCTTGCTGCCGCTAATGGCGTTGATGGTTGCAGGTTCGTATTTTGGCAAAGTTCTGGTATCGCGGATGCGCGCACGGGTATTTCGCGGAATTTTGCTGGCAGTGTTGGCGGCAGTTGGCGTGCGCTTTCTATTCTTTTTCAAATGAGACCTATGAAAATTCTCGTCACAATCCTGATCGCTGCCCTTCTTGCATCGGCGGGCACTGCACAGACCATTGGCAATATTCAGACACCACCGGGTTACGAGCGAGTGAGCAAGGTGGCGGGAGATTTCGCCAAGACACTGCGTGACACGAAACTCTATCCGCCGGGCGAGATTTTGGCGGGTGACGGCAAGACATTACTCTGCGACGAGAATGTCATCGGCAAGACGGCTATCCAGCCGTTTGACAATTCACGGGACGTCGGGGTTGACGGCATTGTGCGGCTGTGGGGACAGTATCTGTGGGAACACGGGCGTCGCGGCGATATCGCATTTCCGCTTGACAACGGGCAGGCGGCGCGGTGGAGCGACTGGTACGAGGGACTGCGCCCGCGAAAGAGCGGCGGCAGAATCACATTTATCCAGCAGACGACACCTGACGGAAGTCAGTCCAATTATGAGCGCTATCTGAGTTTTGTCGCCGAAGAGATGGGTGCGATTGCCCTACGACGTGAGACTCAAGCGATAGTGGACGACTCGATTGCGATTGGCGATTTGATTGTCGCGCTGCGCAACGAGAAAGAAAGCTGGGTGGGGATAGTAATGGATCTGTGCCGCAATCAAAAGGGCGAGCGGCTTTTGCTATTAGGTATGTGCGGTACCCCCAGCACAGCGCTCTATTTACCTCGTCCCTTCTCTCCGGTTCAAGGAGTTTCAGAATGGTACACGCTTGACGGAGCGAAGTTTGAGATTGGAGCCGGATCGAAGGCGGAGTTGAGACGGATACGGCTGAATCTGTAATCGCATTCTATTATCATAAAGAGGGCGCGCAACACGCGCCTTTTTTTGTGCCAACTCATTGGATTGTCAAATCAGTGATTGCATCTAATATACGATATATATACACAAGATGTCAATAGTTTGTTCCTCAAAATAATATTTTATTCAAACATTTGTTCAATTTGCAATTAGAGGGTTCTGGCATTGAACTTACGTTGGCGAAGAGGATTTTCGAGAGGCATGATTTGGGGTCGGGAGGCTTGATAAGCGGGAGATGGTGAGGTGCATCCATGGAGGTGCACCAATTGAGAGTAAGCATCGATTCGGACAAACGAAGCGGGCGATGATTACTCATCGCCCGCTTCTCCTTTTTCCAAGTGTCGCTGCATCCACCCTATCGTTTACCCATCATGGTTGAACCTGCTTCTATGAGTTTTATGCGCGGCGGTTGTGAACCTTGCCCGACGACTTCGAGCGTGAAGCCGTGTCCAAGGGGGCAGGTGGTGTTCGAGGTCAAAGGACCGAAGCGAATCGGGTCGCTCCAGCCGCCCTTTGACGCGAACGAGACCGCAACCGAAGGTGCCACTTCCGTACCGGGGCATCCGGTGCGGGACGACATCACTTTGAATGAATCCGTCCCGCTGGGAGCGGTGAACACACGAAACGTCTCCCATTCGACGACATGCGCATCGGTTGAGCTTCCCGGGCCGCTTGTCGTGAACTGCCGCACCTTAACGGGGACTTTGGCCGCCGCAGCAAGATATTGCAGCATGGTTTCGCCGTTGCCGACATCAATGACAATTCGCTGTCCGGGAGTCTGGATATTTCCCAGCACATCCTCCTGACCGGCGTATTTGTTGACCTGCACAAGATTGAAATTAATTTGCACGGGTGCATTATCATCCGCGAACGCGGCAGTGCAGAGGAGCATCAACAAAATCAGCGGCAACATACTTTTCATCCTTCGGCTTGTGTGTTCATACGATGGGCAAGTGATGTGCCCGAAAAAGCGGGGGTGTTGCAGAACGCAAACTGAATAAAATCGAACAGTGTGGTGGAAATGAACCACGCAAAGTGCGAGCCAATTGCAGAATCCAGCGCGCAGAGTGCGAAATTGGTTCAAATCAACCTTCCTTGTCGAGGTTGTGCCCGACATTCGGGTCATCCCCTGATGGCGCTTCCTCATCCTTCGACGGGTCGTCCGCGACGGGTCCGGAACCATTTTTCATGTGCTCGGAGTAGTCGGTAATTCGGTCTTTGCCGAGGAACTGCGCCAGCGCATCGCCTTCAAGGATCTCGACTTTGAGGAGCTCGGCAGTCATGCTTTTCAGAACATCCAGATTCTCCGCGAGAATCCGTTTTGCTTCATCGTAACAATTGTCGATGATTTCGCGAACTTCGTGGTCGATGGCTTCGGCAGTCTTTTCGCCGTAGTAATCGTCCTGTGCCTGAAACGGATTGTCACGACCGCCACCGCGCTTGCGGTAGACGACCTGACCGAGTTTTTCGGACATGCCATAGTCCATGACCATGGCTCGAGCCATTCCGGTGACCTGCTGCAAATCGCTATAGGCACCCGACGAGACTTCGCCGTAAATCAGCTCTTCTGCCGCCCGTCCTCCCAGGGCAACTTTGATTTTGTCCACAATCTCCTGCTTGGTAATCAGGACTTGCTCTTCGGCCGGCAGGTAGAGAGTGTGGCCAAGTGTCGAGGTGCCGCGGGGGATGATGGACACGCGGTGAATGGGGTCGGTATGAGGAAGCTTAGCACCCACCAAGGCATGCCCGCATTCGTGATAGGCGATCTTTTCCTTTGTTTTGGGCGTCATCACGCGGCTGCGCCGCTCGAGTCCGGTCATTTCGCGGTCAACAGCTTCTTCAAGCTCGCGCATGCCGATTTCCTTTTTACCTCGCCGCGCGGCGAGCAGAGCGGCTTCGTTAATGGCATTTGCCAAGTCCGCACCGGCAAAACCGGGAGTACGAGCGGCAATGACGCGCAGATTCACTTCCTTGGCTATCTTCTTGCCTTTGCAATGGACTCTCAGAATCGCTTCACGACCATCGATATTGGGCGGGTCCACGACAACTTGCCGGTCGAACCGTCCGGGACGCATGAGGGCCATGTCAAGGATTTCTGGACGGTTTGTTGCCGCCATGATGATGACGCCTTTCGAGCTTTCAAAGCCGTCCATCTCCACAAGGAGAGCATTCAAGGTTTGCTCACGTTCATCGTGACTAGCCCACGGATTGGCTCCGCGAGCTTTTCCGAGCGCGTCAAGCTCGTCAATGAAGACAATGCAAGGCGCTTTCGTTTGAGCTTGTGCGAACAGGTCGCGCACACGGGCAGCACCGACGCCAACGAACATTTCGACGAAGTCGGAACCAGAGATTGAGAAGAAGGGAACATTTGCTTCACCGGCTACCGCCTTCGCGAGAAGTGTTTTTCCGGTTCCCGGAGGACCGACGAGCATAACGCCTTTTGGTATCTGAGCTCCGAGGGCACGAAACTTGGCCGGGTGTTTCAGAAAGTCCACGACTTCTTTCAATTCTTCAACAGCTTCGTCAATTCCGGCAACATCACTGAAGTTGATTTTGGTCGAACTTTCCACGTAGACTTTCGCGCGGGATTTTCCAAATGACATTAAGCCGCCGGTTCCGCCGCCGCCCATCCTGCGGATGAGAAAGCTCCAGAGCAGAATAATGATACCAAGAGGGAGAATCCAAGCAAAGAAGAAGCCCTTCAACCAATCGGAATCGAAGCGGCCTTCGAATTCGATGCCTTTAGCTTCAAGCTGTTTGACGAGTTCGGAATCTTCGACGCGGACGGTTTCGAAGGGAGTTTGCACTTGAATTCCGGCGGAATCAAGGAGGGCCTCACCGCGGATGTTCTCCTGAGTGATGATGACGTTCTTGATTTTGTCTTCATTCAGGAGTTCCTTGAACCGGGAGTACGTAAGCTTTTCATAGCGCTGACCGCCCATGTAGGCCTGCGCGATGAACAATGCGAGCAACACCGCCACGAGATACCAGAGGGAGAAGTTGAACTTCTTCGTCGCACCGGGCAGCGGTTTCTTCTGAGAGTTATTTTTTTCTTGTGTTTCGCTCAAGGTCAGTAGTCCACCCCGCGTTGGGCAAGAATGCCGCGCTGGAAGGCATGTTTGATTTCTTTCATCTCGGTCACGGTGTCACCGCGTTCGAGTATTTCAGCCGGAGCCCCGCGCCCGGTCAGTATCAATGTGGTGTTCTTTGGCCGGACATCGAGGACTCGATGGAGATCGGCTACAGTCAGGAGATTCAGCATTACGGCGACAAAGATCTCGTCCAACAGGACAAGCTGGTAGTCACCGGATTTCATCTTCTCAATTGCAAATTCAAGGGCTTCCTTCGCAGCCTGTTCGTGGGCTTCGCGCGGCAGATTGTCATCTATAATGCCGACAAAGCCCTTTCCCATGCGATGAAACTCCACTTCGGGCTCAAGCCGCTTGATGGATTTCATTTCCCCATATGTCCAGCTGCCTTTGATGAACTGAACAATGAGAACATGGTGGCCGTAGCCAACAGCTCGCAGGACGGTACCGAGTGCGGCAGTTGTTTTTCCCTTGCCATCGCCGGTATTAATGAGGACGAGTCCTTCCGGTTTCTCGCGCTCAGCAGAAGTTTTTTGAGAATCAGTCAATGTTTTTACCAGAGCACGCCCATCGCAACGATGAGATTGACGGGCGGAAAAGTTTCCTGAAAGCGGTCGGACGGGTCGGGACTCCAGAGCAATCGCGGTTCGAAAAACGTGGTCAAAGCGCCGTCGCTCCACTGTTGTTTCATGCCGACCAAAGCAGAGAGGCCGAACCACGCGGCGTTCGTATGGAACTCGGACTTACGGCTGTTCTGTTCCCGTTTACCGGCTGAACCCCAGCGTGCCGAGGGACCTCCGCCCAAATAGAATTGCGAACGCCCCTCGCTGTCAACATAGTGGTGAAGGTGGGCGGCAAGCTCAATTTCACGAAAATAGGTTTTGTCCGTGCGGGTTGTAAGCAGACCGCCGGAAATCACTTCATCGGTAACTGGGTCAATGACCACCGGTTCGCGCAGTGTTGTGGTCGTGTGCCGGAGCCAGCTGTAGCTTCCGAGAATGGCAATGCGAGTTTGATTGTTCATCGGCAAATCACGGCGAACGCTAATCATGTTGCCGCCGGTTCCGGCTTGTGCATAGCCGTCCCGGTACCAAGTGCCGTCCCAATAAGTGCGGGTGAACCCCCACGAAACACCGTTCGCGGCACTTTGCGCAAACAACGGTGACAGAGCGCAGAGCAGGCTCAGAAAAAGAAATGCGGAACGAGAAGCACGAAGCATGAGGCACCTCCGCAGAGCGGGTTTATTCTTGCCCGGGACCGACCGAATGTAATCAATATGCTTTGGCGAAGACGACGCGCTGCTTGGACGGTTTACCGGTAAGCATGCAGACACCGGATTCCTTTTCACCGTCCATGGGAATCACACGCAGAGTCGCCTTTGTTTCTTCCTGGACACGCTTTTCGTCGGCAGAATCCCCTGCCCAATGGACAAGTGCAAAACCGCCGTCGGCGTCGATAAACTCCTTGAAATCAGAATAGGAGTCGATTTTTCTTGTATTTGCAATCATGCGTACACGGGATTGCTCGAACAGTTCGTGCTGCACTCGGTCAAGCAGCTTGGGAATCTCGGAAGCCGCACCGGAAAGCGGAACAGTAATTTTCTCGCGGTTGTGTCGAAGTGTGACGACGCAATTGCCGGCAGCCAAATCACGCGGGCCGAGTTCAACACGAACCGGATATCCGAAAAGTTCTGCTTCAGCGAACTTGAAGCCGGGCGTAACATTGTCGCGGTCATCCACACGCGAGCCGATGCTATGGTCGGAAAGCTCCTTGCGAATGCGATTGACTGCATCCAAAACTGAGGCGCGCTCGTCATCCTTGCGAGCAATTGGAATAAATATCACCGGCCATTGCGCGAGTCGCGGCGGTATGATTACGCCGTCGTCATCGGAGTGCGACATAATGATAGCACCGATTAGCCGCGTCGAGACACCCCATGACGTAGCCCAGACATAGTCGAGCGTGTTGTGGTCTGTCTGGAACTGAACGTCAAACGCTTTGGCGAAATTCTGGCCGAGGAAATGCGACGTGCCTGCTTGCAACGCCTTTTTGTCCTGCATCATTGCCTCAATGCAATACGTATCAACAGCACCGGGGAATTTCTGGCCTTCACTCTTAAGTCCGTACATGACGGGCATCGCCATGTAGTTCTCAGCGAAATCGCGATAGACATTCAGCATCTTGATCGTCTCTTCGACCGCTTCTTCGGCGGTGGCGTGCGCGGTGTGACCCTCTTGCCAGAGGAACTCAGCCGTGCGCAGAAAGAGACGAGTGCGCATTTCCCAACGATAAACATTTGCCCATTGATTAATCAGGATGGGCAAGTCACGGTAGCTCTGCACCCAATTCTTGTACATGGACCAGATAATAGTCTCGGACGTTGGCCGGAGCACATAGTTTTCTTCGAGCTTGCCTTTCGGTTTCAATCGGCCTGTTCCGTCCGGTTCCAGACCTGAGTGTGTCACGACTGCGCATTCCATGGCAAATCCTTCGACGTGCTCAGCCTCTTTTTCGAGAAAGCTTTGCGGGATGAGCATCGGGAAGTATGCGTTGACGTGACCGGTGTCCTTGAACATTTTGTCGAGCTGCCTTTGGATTCCCTCCCAGAGTGCATACCCGTTGGGACGAATAACCATGCAGCCCTTAACAGGCGAGTAATCGGCAAGTTTAGCTTCGCGAACCAAATCGAGATACCACTCGGCGTAGTCTTTTTCCCGAGGGGTGATGTTCTTAGCCATGTATCAGAGAATTAGGATTGGATAACGTTGCAGTTAATTTACTTCGCGACGGCAATCAGGTCGCCAGCAAGTTCAATGGACTCTTCTTCGAGCGGCGCAATGAGCGAATCGCGCTGTGCTGTGGAATAGACGGTGCTGTTGCGCAGGTTTTTCTTCAGTACCATCAACTCTCCCTTGCGGCGGTTGATGACGGCGGATATTTTGTCCCGGTCAATGACATGCAGTGCGCGAAGTGAATCAAGTTGCTTGCGCACGTCGAGGCGTTTGGCGGCCTGGTCACTTAGAAAACTCTGCGTAACAAACGCTGCCGGGTCGGACTTCCTCATTTCCTGCGGCGGAGCGGAAGTCTGAGCCTTTTTAACTTCCTCTTTGCCGCAACCGATCATCAACGCCAGCACGAGCACATGCGGGACAAGTTTAATCATGGTTACTCTTGCGTTGCAGCAATCGTGACGGCGGCGGCAGTAGACACAATTGCTCCGGCAATATAGAAGCCTTTGTGCGCATTTTTCCATCCGGCACGGTAGCCGTTTTTGAAGCCGCTGTTGTACTCTTCCTCGGCCTGTATGGTCGGTTTCGCCGGTCGGCGCGGCTCAACGATCCACGGGAGCCACATGAACGGGATGTTGCCGACGAGACCAAGTCCGAACCAGCCAAGTTTGCCGGATTTCGAATCACCGACCGGAGCCCCTTCGTTCCATCCTTGTTCGTAGAGCGGCATAACACGCGGCGGTGCGTTTTCTGAATTGAATTGTGTGACTTGAGCAAGCATCGTTTCAGTACCATGCTCTTCAGCAAAGGAAAGCGACGCGGCAATCATCAGGGAGATCAAGAAAATAGTTTTCATTTCATTTCTCCGTTCCGTTAGAACGAAGTTGCGGGCAGCGACTTAGGCAGTTGCCGCACATTTTCTACATATGGACTGCGCGACCGTCGGCGGCAAGTGCGGCCTCCATGACCGCTTCCGTCAGCGTCGGATGTGCGTGAACGGTATTGTATATCGTTTCCGGGGTGGCTTCAAGCACTCTGGCAAGAGCAAGCTGAGCAATCATCTCGGTCGCCTCGGAACCGACAATATGCGCACCGAGCAGTTGGCCGTATTTCTTTTCGAAAATCAGCTTGACGTGTCCTTCGGTGTGACCGATGGCGCGAGCCTTGCCGGACGCGCTAAAGGGGAACCGACCTACTTTGTACTCAAGCCCGAGTTCTTTGCATTTCTCTTCAGTGTATCCCACACTCGCGACTTGCGGCTGGCAGTAGGTACAGGCGGGGTTGTTGGTGTAATCAATCGGATGCGGATGCTTACCGGCAATCGCATCGACACAAACAATGCCTTCATGCGACGCAGTATGCGCAAGCTGCGGAGCTCCAATGACGTCGCCGATTGCATAGTAACCGGGCTTGTTGGTTTTGAAAAAGCTGTCAACTTTGATAAATCCTTTTTCGAGCGCAACACCGGTCTTCTCAAATCCCCAGCCTTCAACATTCGCCGCGAATCCGATGGCCACAAGACAGTGGTCAGCACTCATCGGTTTGTCCTGCCCTTCGATCTGCACAGAAACGCCGCCATTCGTGGCAACGATGGAGCTGACGCGAGTATTCGTTAAAACATTCATGCCAATCTTTTTGAATGCAGCTTCAACGAACTTGCTCGACTCGCCGTCTTCGAGGGGCAGGATGCGGTTCTGCACTTCCACCAGAGTAACGTCTGTTCCAAGCGCTCGGTAAAAATACGCAAACTCGCACCCAATCGCACCTGCACCGACAATCACCAGGGATTTCGGCTGCTTTTCAAGCGACATTGCCTCCATGTAGGTGATGATGCGCTTGCGATCCACCGTAACACCCGGCAAAGTACGATTGACACTTCCCGTAGCGATAATCATGTGCTTGCCGCGAATCTTGTCAATGACTTTGGCCGGATTGCCTTTTTCGTGGACTTCGATTTCGTGGTCACCAACAATGCGGAAGCGTCCGACCGGGCGGTGAATCTTGCTTTTTCGGACAAGGAATTCCACGCCTGATGAATTCTTTTCTGAAACTTCACGAGAGCGCTGGATGATACGTGACCAATCGAAGCCGTCGGTTTTAGCCTTGATGCCCATTTGCGGGGCGACATGCTGGATGTCCTGATACAACTCGGCCGCTTTGAGCAACGCCTTGGAGGGAATACATCCCCAATTGACGCACACTCCGCCGAGCGGCTGTTCATCCACGACACAGGTCTTCAGCCCCAATTGGGCAGCGCGAATGGCGGCGACGTATCCGCCGGGACCACCGCCAAGCACGACAATATCAAATTCAGAAGTTGACATGATGCTTAGGCGGTTGCGAGAAAGTTCTCTTCAGCGGCTTTCAGCCTGCCGCTGTGGGCTTCGCTTTCGAGCCAGCGTTCGGCATCGATGGCAGCCATACAACCGGCTCCGGCCGCGGTTACCGCCTGCCGGTAATGGTGGTCGTGAACATCGCCCGCAACAAACAGTCCTTCGATATCTGTCCATGACGAGTCTGGATGATGGAGGACATAGCCGTTTTCGTCTGTCTTAAGGATATCGCGGATGATTTTTGTGTTCGGTTCGTGTCCGATGGCCACAAAGAAGCCGTCCACAGGCAACACGCTCTCCTGACCGGTAACGAAATTCTTGAGCTTAAGACCATTAACATGCGTTTCGGCGGCATCGCTCAGAACTTCAGTGACTCCTGAATTGTATATCACTTCAATTTTTTCGTTGGTGAGCACGCGGTCTTGCATGATTTTCGAGGCCCTGAATGAATCGCGCCGGTGTATGAGATAGACTTTCGACGCATGGCGCGTCAGGTAGGACGCTTCCTCCATGGCCGTATCTCCGCCGCCGACTACCGCAACGACTTTTCCGCGAAAGAAGAAACCATCGCAGGTCGCGCACGCTGAAACACCTTTGCCTTGCAGTCTTTTTTCACTTTCGAGACCCAGCCACTTGGCCGAGGCTCCTGAAGCTACAATCACAGAGTGGCTGTAGAGCGGCTCCAGATAGCCGAGGTTTACTTTGAACGGGCGCGAAGTTACCTCGATTGAGATGGCTTCGTCTTCAACATAGCGGGTACCAAAGCGCTCGGCCTGACGGCGCATGAGCTCCATCAAGGCTGGTCCCTCGATTCCATCAGGAAAACCGGGATAATTTTCGACGTCGCTGGTAATCATGAGCTGGCCTCCGGGTTGAATACCGTCAATAACCACAGGATTCAGGTTAGCCCGGCCAGCATAAATCGCCGCGGTGAGTCCGGCAGGGCCGGAGCCGACAATAACAACGTTGTGAATTTCGCGACTCATTTTGGTTACAAAATGTTAATAATAAGAAGTTTGGAAATCCTTGATGAAGACCATTGAAAAGATTGTGACGGCATTCACAAGAGATTGGATTAGATTCCGGTGAATACTCAACTTACGGAAAATTCGGGGGAATTTCAAGCCGTTGGCAAAGTTCCGGAAGTCTCTATTCTACGGGGCAGGGTGCTAGAGGGTTTCCGGCAGGCAGAAGGCAAGTTCTTGCATGGCGAGACGGTAGCCCTCAGGTCCAAGCCCGGAAAAGGATTTGCGGCAAAGGTCCTGGATGAGTGAACGATGGCGAAAGTCTTCGCGCGCGGCGGGGGATGAAAGATGGACTTCGATGGAGGGCAGATTGGCAGCGGCCAAAGCATCGCGAACGGCGACGGACGTATGAGTGAAGGCACCGGGATTGAGGACAAGTCCGTCCGCCCACCCTCGTGTCCATTGCACCAATTCGGCAAACTCGCCTTCAAGATTGCTTTGCCGAATAACAAGGTCTAAATTCAGGTCTTCCGCCCACTCCGCACACTGCTTGCAGAGGTCGTCATAGGACATCGTCCCGTAAACTGCAGGTTCACGTGAACCAAGCAAGTTTAGATTCGGACCATTAAGGATAACAATCCTGCGGCGGCGAGGAAGGGATGCAGATGCCGTTCCATTTGAGACAGTCTCTGAAAGCCAATTCGCGCATTCCTGGACGACAGACTCCGGAACATCATGACTGACAACAGGCTTGCCGGGCTCGCGCAGGAGAATCCAGCGCAGCTTCCCCGACGCAGTTTTTTTGTCCGACTTCATTGCAGACAGAAGATCTTGCGGAGAGCACTTTGCACCGGGAAGTGAAAGAGTGCCAATCTGCGACTCAAGTTTGCGGGCTAACGGTTGCGTCATCATTCCACAGCTCTCAGAGAGGAATATGGATGCACGCAGACCGTAGAAGACAGCTTCACCGTGAGTAAGTTTACCGTAGCCCGTTGCCTGTTCCAGTGCGTGGCCGAAGGTGTGACCAAGATTCAGCAGCACCCGCTCTCCGCTTTCGCGTTCATCGCGGGAGACAATGTCAATTTTTGCGGCTGCACCCCGTGAAATCAATCTTTCGAGCTGGCGCGGCTGCCAGCACGTCGCGTCCATTCCGGCGGATTCAATTTCCCGCCAGAATTCGCCGCCGCAAAGCAATGCTCCTTTGACAATTTCAGCCGCACCTGAGCGAGTTTCGCGCGCGGGGAGTGTTCGGAGAATCGAAAGTTCTGCAAGCACGAGTCTCGGCTGATGAAATGTGCCGATAAGATTCTTGCCAAGCTCGTGATTGATGCCAGTCTTGCCGCCGATTGCGGCATCCACCATAGCCAGAACCGTAGTCGGAACGGCAATCCACTCAATTCCGCGTTTGAATATGCTTGCAACAAATCCAGCGACATCTGTGACGACTCCCCCGCCAAATGCAAGAATCAGGTCGTCACGGGCATAGTTCTTTTGTATCAATATGTCGAGCAGCGACTTGACTCTACTCAAGTTCTTCTGATCCTCACCGGGCGGAAGCACAAAAGAGTCAAATTCGTATCCCTCTGCCACCAAGGCAGCCTTCAGGTATTCGAGATGATGAAGCGCAACATTCTCGTCCGTGACGATGAATACCCGAGGTCTGCGTATGCCCAGCCAGCGGGACATTTCGGCGGAAATCCACTCGAAGTTTGCCCGTGCAAACCGAACGGGTATGATACCGCTATTTGTGCGCAGTTCAAACGAGTCCATCAATCGCCTCGAAAATCATCAGTGCGGTTTGCTTCGGATCTTCATTTGCAGTCGGAAACGTCAAGGCGGCAAGTTCGAATTGCTCTTTTCGCTGTTCTGCCAAAGCTTGCAGCGCAAGAATTCGTTCAGCCATCGTCTCGGCGCCATCGAGAAGCGGCCGGCCGGTACTCTTCATGGTGCGCGCCGCTAAGACAGACAAAGGCGCATCAAGCTGAACCAGCAGCCCGCTTGCCATAACGATGGCGCGATTGTCTTCGCGTTCCAATGCACCACCACCGAGCGCAATGACACTATCGCCGCGACTTGCGGCTTGCACAAGCGCCAGGTTCTCAAAATCACGAAAGGCAGGCTCTCCCATAGAGCGAAAAATCGCCGGAATTTCCATCCCGGCGCGAGCTTCAATCATAGAATCCAAATCGACAAATGGTTGACCGCGCAATTCCGCAAGCAGTGGTCCGATTGTGCTCTTGCCGGATCCAGGCAACCCGCAAAGGTAGACTATTGCCATGGTGAGCGGGGAGTTGCGTTTACATGGGCGCGAATCTCGGTAATGGAATCGCCGCCGAACTTCTCGAGAAACGGATTCATCAGCGCGAGCAAGGCCATGGCTTCGCCGACAATGCCCCCTGCAGGCACAGCGCAAACGTCACTCCGTTCCCGCAGGGCTTCGACAGGCTCGCCTGTCTTAAGATTGACGGATTCGAGCGGTTGCATGAGTGAGGATAGCGGTTTCATGGCCACGCGAATCACGAGCCGTTCTCCGTTGGTCATTCCACCTTCCGTGCCGCCTGCGGCATTTGACTTGCGAATGACGCCCTTATCATGTGGATACATCCGATCATGAACGGCGCTGCCAGGGACATTTGCGACCTCGAAACCCATTCCGAATTCAACGCCCTTCATGGCGTGTATGGACATCATCGCTTGTGCAAGGATTCCGTCGAGCCGACGGTCGTAATGAACGAAACTGCCGAGACCTGTCGGCAAACCGTCAACGATGACTTCGAAGACACCGCCGACAGTATCCTTCCTCACAACCGCATCATCAATCAGCCGCACCATCTTGTCCTCAACGTCCGCATCTGCGCAGCGCACGGGGCTCGCTTCGACAATTGCCGCGAGCTGTTGAAGCGGGATGTCCGAATCAACTGGTTTTGCCTGCACACCGCCGATGTTGACGACATGACTGATAACGCGGATTCCGAATTCAGCAAAGAATTTGCGGCAAATCGCCGCCAGAGCAACCCGCATTGTCGTCTCACGAGCAGACGAACGTTCGATGATATTTCGAATATCGTCTTGATGGTATTTGACAGAGCCGGCGTAGTCGGCATGTCCGGGCCGCGGACTAGTGAGTTTCTCTGTTCGCTTGTGCGCACCGGGATCTTCAAGTGACATCTTATCGCGCCAGTTCTCCCAATCCTTGTTTTCGATAAAGAGAGCAATCGGCGAACCAAGAGTCAATCCGTAGCGAACGCCGCTGGTAATCCGAGCATAGTCTGATTCAATCTTCATGCGACCGCCGCGCCCGTGGCCTTTTTGCCGCCGTGCCAAGTCATGGGCGATATCCGCTTCCGAGACGGCCAAACCAGCCGGCATGCCTTCCAGGATTCCGGTTAGCCCGGGACCGTGGCTTTCTCCAGCTGTCAGGAAGCGGATCACGAGTTTCGCAACTCCGGCAAGAGCTCGCGTACGGCATGTTCCAGAGGAAAGGGTTTACCTGTCCAAATCTGAAAACTTTCGGCAGCTTGGGCAAGCAGCATGACCAAACCGTTTTCCGTGACAGCGCCGAATGACTGTGCCGATTCGAGAAACAGTGTTTTACGCGGTGAGTATATCAAGTCATAGACAAGCGCACCGGGTTTGAAGGCAAATGGCGGATCGAGCGGGAAACCTGGACTGGACAGATGGCCGACAGGAGTCGCCTGAACCACAATATCAAATTCATGCAATCGTTTGCGCGCTTTTGTATGCGTTAGCATCACGGGCGCATAGGGCGCAGGCAGGACAGAAGACACTCTGTCGGCTGCGTCAGCGGGGCGGCGTGAAGCAATGGCGATCTCGGTCGGAGTCAGAAGCTGCGCCACGGCAAGCATGGTGGCGCGAGCGGCGCCGCCTGTCCCGATAATCAGCACACGTTCCGCACGCGACGCAATTTCGAGTTTCTGTTCAAGCGCATAACGGAAACCAGCGACGTCCGTGTTGTGGCCGACCAGCTTGCCTTGCTTTCTGACCAGCGTATTCACGGCCTGCACACTGAGAGCACTGTCGGTCAACTCATCACACAACGAAAACGCAAGATCCTTGTGCGGCGCCGTTACGTTCATCCCGTCCCAGCTAATTCGTGCCTGCAACAGGAACGACCGGGCCAATCTGCGGGGGAAGTCGTAAAGAGTATACGACCCCGAAAGACCCGTATTCTGAAACGCCCACGAGAACAGGACGGGTGAGAGGCTGGACGAGATGTGCTCGCCGATTAGTCCGAATCTAAATGCCATTTAGTATTTTTGTATTCCGGCGTCAGGGGAAAGCTTTGCGAGTTCATCATAGAACTCAGGGTAAGAAACGGCCGCGCACGATGCGTTCAAGATGTCAGTTTGGCTTCGAGCTGTGAGTGCGGCGAGTGAGAAAGCCATCGCGATTCGATGGTCGCCAGCCGGATCGATTACTCCACCGCGCAACGGTGAACCACCATTGACGAACAAATCATCACCATTAATCTCAACCGAAACTCCCATCGTTTCCAGTCCAGACGCAACGGCCTGCAGCCGGTCGCTTTCCTTTACGCGAAGTTCGCCAATATTGTAGAACTCCGATCGACCTTCAATCGTTGCCGCGAGAACGGCGAGGGCAGGAATCTCGTCAATCAATCCCGGGACCTCGTCCGCGGTGACCTTGAGCGGCATCATTCGCGAATAGCGAGCAGTGATTCTTCCAACCGGTTCACCGCATACATTTCCTTCAACAGCAGCGGAGATATCAGCGCCTGAACGGCGGAGACATTCAAACCATCGCGCACGGAGCGGATTGAGCAGCACATTTCCGATGGTCAACTCAGATTGCGGGACAAGCAGTGCCGCAACGACCCAGAATGCCGCGCTGGAAATGTCACCGGGCACTTCCCCGCTCAAATCGAGCGGTTTCGAGAGCAGAGTTTGCCTGCTCACTGTCCAAAACCTGTCTTCGTCTTGCCGGAGCCCGAGCAGCCGCTCTGTATGATCCCTTGAATTGAACGGTTCGCGTATACGTGTGACTCCGGACGCGGACAGCCCAGCAAGCAAGAGCGCGCTTTTGATTTGCGCGCTCGCGATATTCAGGTCAACTTCTGTTCCTCGGAGCTTTTGCCCGACAATTTTTGCCGGTAGGCAGCCCGATTCGCTGAGTTCGATTTCTGCGCCCATTCTGGAAAGCGGAACGGCCACGCGGCGCATAGGTCGTTTTGACAATGACTCATCGCCGACTAATGTCCAATTCCCCTCGCGACCGGCGAGCATTCCCACGAGCAATCTTGCGGTGGTGCCGGAGTTTTGACAATCCAATGTCACACCGGATTGAACAGTGCCTCGGTGGATAACAACATTGCGGCCATCAGACAAGACCGGAATGCCGAGCGTTCGCAAACATGAAAGGGCTGTCAAACAATCGTGTCCGGTGCCATAGTTTTTCAAGGACACGGTTTGCGAACCAAGCAGACTAAAGAGTGCGCGTCGGATCGAAACGGATTTATCACCGGATATCCTTACTTCACCCCTGATCGGCTCTGAAGCGGGGGAAATCCGAACGGAAAACTCCTTACTGTCCACGCAAAGTCAGCGTTCGCCCGACAATCGGCGCAATACGCGCAAGGTCCGTGACCATTTCCTTGAATTCGATTGGATCAAGGGATTGATAGCCGTCTGAAAGAGCACGCTCTGGATCGGGATGCATTTCGATCAAAACACCGTCTGCACCAGCGGCAATGGATGCGCGCGCCATCGCCGGAACCAAGTCACGTCTGCCGGTTCCATGCGAGGGGTCGGTAATTACAGGTAGGTGCGTAAGCTGTTTGAGTGCCGGAACGATATTCAGGTCGAGAGTGTTACGGGTGAAATCAGAAAACGTGCGGATACCTCGTTCACACAACACAACTTGCGAATTCCCAGCCGCAAGAATGTATTCGGCGGCATGCAGAAACTCATCGAGCGTTGCAGCCATACCCCGCTTGAGCAGCACTGGTTTGCCTGTGGACGCCGCTTGCTTCAGCAACACATAGTTGTGCATGTTTCTCGTGCCGATCTGGAGCATGTCGGCATGTGCTGCCGCGAGCAAGACGCTCTCCTCGTCCACGACTTCCGTAACCACGGGTAGTCCTGAAACGCGGCGAGCCTCGCTTAGCAGTCTTAGCCCCGCTTCTCCGAGTCCGGAGAATGCGTACGGAGAAGTTCGCAGCTTGAAGGCTCCGCCGCGAAGCAGATGTGCGCCACTCGCAGCAGCCTGTTCGGCGGCTGCCATCAGTTGTTGCGGTGATTCGACTGCGCACGGACCTGCGATCACAGTAAGCTCTTGTCCACCGACCGCGACTCCTCGCACACCGACAACAGTGTCAGCATCATGCACTCGTCGAAGGACACGATGGTACGAGAAAGAGCTGCTCGGCGCGGGCTGAAAGAGGTGACCTGTACTTGCCTGTGACTGAAGTTCGGGCTGTTCCGTAAAACGGTTCTTCGGGGAATGGGACATAAGAGAATTCAATTCGCACGTAAAGTGGACTTAAAATACAGAAATTGCAGGTCTTATTCAAGAAACGACTCACCGCGATTTCGTCCGCACAGAGAGTTTTGATCATGTTAGTATTTGTAATTATTAGTCTTAAGCATTTGGCTTCCGACTCTCCGGAACTTTTCCTGAACGAATACGTCTCTGCTATATGCTTTTAGTTCTTGCTCACACAGGGTGGGTTATTGTAAATGAAAAAATATCAATCTATTGCCAAATTCATTGGAATTCTCGCGTATGTAACGGCTTTCGTTTCATGCACGGGCAACCCAACGCCTGTCCGTGTTCCCTTCCCTTTTGCCACAATGACCGAACCCGCATCACAAACGACCATTACGGAGTCAGCAATGCAGCGACCGCAGCTTCCATCTTCTCGGGTAAGAGCGCCTGAATTTCCGCGCAACTTTGCCTGGGTAAACACGGATCGTCCGTTGTACATGCAGGAAGAGTTGCGCGGGCGAGTGGTCGTGCTTGACTTCTGGACATATTGTTGTATCAACTGCATGCACATTCTCCCGGACTTGGAATACATCGAAAAGAAATACGCTGGAAAACCGGTGGTGGTCATCGGCGTGCATTCAGCGAAATTTGACAACGAGAGCGACAAGGCAAACATTCTGACCGCATGTCATCGCTACCACATCGAACATCCTGTCATCGTGGATGAGCATCACCGCATTTGGTCGGAGTATGGGGTGCAGGCGTGGCCGACACTTGCCGTGATTGATGCCGAAGGCCGGGTAGTTGGCCAGCTTTCGGGAGAAGGCAACCGCGAGATTCTCGACGGCGTGATTGAAGCGTTACTGGACGAAGGTCGGGAGAAGGGCGTTTTAGCCGCCGGCCCGCCGGAATTCAATCGGCATTCCCGCGTGCCTTCGGCAACGGGATTGGCATTCCCAGGAAAAGTGCTGGCGACACGCGATCGGGTGTTCATTGCCGATTCGAATCATGACAGAATCATCATCGCGGACACGAGCGGACAGGTTTTGGCAATTGCAGGTTCGGGGCGGAAAGGAACGAAGGACGGCGGTTTCACACAAGCGGAATTCAACAATCCGCAAGGCATGGCGTTTGACGATCAGAAGGAGATTTTGTACGTCGCTGACACCGATAACCACCTTATCCGCAAGCTTGACCTGTCGGCAAAGTCTGTCGAGACGATCAGTGGCCGCGGAGTACAAGTGTATGACCGACTTGGCGGTGGCATTGGAACATCTCAAGGACTGAACAGCCCGTGGGACCTGGCATTAAGAGGAAGCACACTTTACATCGCGATGGCCGGTCCACATCAATTGTGGACACTGGATATTGCCACAGGAGTGGCTCGCGCATGGGCAGGCTCCGGCCGCGAAGATGTCATTGACGGAGTCGGCACGCGTTCAGCAGCCTTGGCGCAGCCCTCGGGACTAGCGCTGTCAGGTGAGTGGTTATATTTTGCGGACAGCGAAGTGAGCGCAGTAAGACGCGCGAACGTGAACACGGCGGAGGTGCAAACTCTCGTGGGAACGGGACTTTTTGATTTCGGAGATCAAACGGGGAAATTCGACCGCACACTTCTGCAGCATCCGCTGGGAGTCGCCGTTTACGACGGAGACATACTCGTTGCCGATACATACAATCACAAGATAAAGAAGCTCGATCCCGACTCGAAGCTCTCGTTTGACTTCATTGGCTCAGGCAATCCGGAGCTTGCCGCGGAAGACCGGCAGAACCTCTCTTTATACGAGCCGGGCGGAATTTCAATTTCGGGCGACTTGCTCTATATCGCAGACACGAATCATGATCGGATCATTCGCGTGTCCATGCCCAATGGCAATTGGACAGAATTCGCTCTTCGCGGTTTACGAGTATTGGAGAGCGAGATGACGGAACCCGATGCTCGCGAAACTGTGAACGCAACTTTCAGAAGCGGAATTGATTTGGAGCTTGAATTGCATCCAATGTTGCCTCAAGGCGTCCACTTGAACAAGGAAGCGCCCATTATGTTTGCGGTCCGAAGCTCAACGGGCAGGACACTGGAAGAGAAATCGCCCGTTCAACCCCTCCCTGTCAGTTTGACAATTCCTGCCGCCTGCTTGACTGACGGCGGCAGCCTGGACGTTACCATGCACTTTGCCTATTGTACGGACGAAAACAAAGGTCTTTGCGTGCCGGTTTCGGTTGCGTGGACAGTGGACTTGAAATCTGACGATAAGGCAAACGGTAAGGCCAAGCTGACTTCGCATTTGAAGTCCATTTAGTCACTAAACAAGGATCTATTCCAAGCTAAACGGGCGGCACTTGGCCGCCCGTTTCCGTTCGCATAAGCAACCCGCACGCTACGATGAGCGAAGCTCATTCAGAATTGCCACTCCGCTCGACGTGCCAACGCGTTCCGCACCCGCTTCAATCATCTTGCGCATGTCATCCAAAGTTCTAATACCTCCGGACGCCTTAACCTTGAGTCCATGAGAGGCAACGGCATTGTGCATCAACTTAACGGCCTCGATGGTAGCTCCGCCGGGTCCGAAACCGGTAGACGTCTTCACCCACGATGCCCCGGCTTCAATAGAAAGCCTGCAGGCAACGGAGATTTCGCTTACCGAAAGCGCTGCCGTTTCGAGAATCACTTTTAAGACCGCACCGCTTCGACGGCAGGCATCCGCAACAGCTCGAATGTCATACTGCACATCACGCTCCGCTCCGGACTTCAGCCCGCCGATCCACAGCACCATGTCAATCTCGCTTGCGCCGTCAGAAACGGCCTGAAGGCACTCTGCGACTTTGGATTCTGTGCTTGTGGCACCAAGCGGAAATCCGACAACGGTGCAGACCAGAACATCCGTTGCCTGCAACTCAGCCGCGCACAGACGTACGAATCTCGGATTGACACAAACAGTCTTGAAACGAAACCCCTTCGCTTCATCGCAGAGTTGCATAATCTGTTGCGCCGTGGCTTCGGGCTTCAGAAGTGTGTGGTCGATATATGCTGCGGCTTGTTCCGGTGACATGTCACGCCTCGTAAACTGTTTTCCGAAGATACATCATTCCGAAGGAACATGCAAGCAAAAAGCCGTACCAATTCGGTACGGCTTGATATCCGATTCTCGAATACTTATCCTTGGGCGATTTCCTGCTCAGCCCTTTTCTTCGCCCAGAATGCCTCTTCCATCGGTTTTACCTTTGATTCGTAGCAGTCGGGACAAATAGAGTGTGAGAACTGCACATTTGCCTGGTGTTCGGAGATGTATTCTTCCACTTGTGACCAGAGATTCTCGTCATCTCGGATTTTCTTACAATACGCACAAATAGGCAGAAATCCCTGCAGCACTTTCACGTGCTCGCGTTCTTCTTCCAACTCGCGCACACGCCTATTCAGACTCGCTTGCAGCTGCATGATACGTTTTCCGACACGCAGACGCGCTCGCAGTTGGTCGGGATCAATCGGTTTGGTTAAGAACTCGTCCACCCCGGCAAGCATTCCGGCCATCAGATCATCCTTGTCCTGTCTCGAGGTCAGCATAATGATGTATGTGTACTCCGATTCCGCGAAGGCTCGCACAGTCTTGACGACGGTCGGCCCCTCCATTTCAGGCATCATCCAATCCGTAATGAGCATCTTGGGATGAAACTCCATGAAGAGCCGCAACGCTTCTGTTCCGTTTGAAGCCAACAGGGGTTCATAGCCGAACTTTTCGAGCAGGCGCCGCAGAGTAGTCAGTGTTACGCGGTCGTCATCAACAGCAAGGACTTTCATGCACTCAATTCACATTTGATTTTGTTCAGTTCGTCGGCCACGATTGTGAACTCCTTTTCAATACTACCGACAAGCTCGTCCGGACACGGCAGGCCACGTTTGCGCACGGTTTCATCGATAACGGCACACAGATTCGCAAGTTCCGATGCACCAACATTAAGAGCAGCACCTTTCAGTGAATGTGCCAGCTTCCCTGCCTCTTCGAAAAAGCCGGAATTGCATGCAGCGCGGATATTCTTGACGCGTGTTGCGCCGTCTTCAAGCATAATCTCGATGATTTCCGCGGTGAATGCCGGATCGCCCATGCCAATCTCGTCGAGCCTCGCCCGGTTGACATGCTGGATTGAACTTGCTATAGGATTTTCCATGGCCCTTGATATGCACGCTAAGTTTGTCTACAGTGATTTCTGGAAAAGAGCAATAAACGCGCCGTTAGCATGAGTTCAGGCAACTCGCTGGAATGCACTTTGCAGAAAATTCACTTACAAGTAATTAGGAGGCAAGATGATCTGGCTGTGTGTCTTGGCAATGGGAACCGCTTCGCTCGTGTTTGGCAGTGGCAACACGTCTGTGTGGACGAGCCAATCCGCTTTGGAAAACCTGCAGAACGGAAATGAACGCTTCGTCTCAGGCAAGCCAAAAGTCTGGGATAGCGGTGCGGCAGCACGTGAAAAACTCTCGACCGGACAGAGCCCCTATGCATGTGTGATTACGTGCTCAGATTCGCGAGTTCCTCCGGAAGAGATTTTTGACACTGGTCTCGGTGAGTTGTTCGTCATTCGAGTAGCAGGAAATGTCACACCCGCTGATGTCGTAGCCTCGGCAGATTATGCAGTGGGTCATTTGAACTGCCCGGTGGTCGTTGTCATGGGACATACAAGATGCGGCGCGGTCGGAGCCGCACTTTCCGAGTCGGAATTTGCGGAGCCGCTGAACAGCCTGATCACTCAAATCAAGCCGCACGCCGAGGCCTGCCAAGCCAAAGGTTATGCACCCGAAGAAATATTCGCCGGAGTGGTCAAGGAAAATGCCCGCGCCGGCGCTGTCCATCTGCTGGCCGGCTCGCGTGCAATAGAACAGGCTGTGATGGACGGGAAATGCGTCGTGCTGTCGGCCGTCTACGATATTGAAACAGGGGTCGTAGATTGGCAATCCCAACTTGGTAAAGCGGATGTCAAGTCCTCGAAGGAACTCATTTCAACGAAGCAACTGCAAAAGCCGATATCATCGACCAACCGGGATGGTCACGATTCTGAGGCAGATAAGACTCAAACAGCAAGATCAACGGCAAGCTCCAAGGCACGGCATTGACATAACGATATCGAAACTGAGAGCGGCAGGCCAACCGGCCTGCCGCTCTCAGTTTCACAAAACCAAGGAAGCAGTTATACAGCCATCGGGGCTTTAAGCTTTGAGTCAATCGCCGCGAGCATCGCATCAAAGGACTGCGCGAACTTCACGACTCCGTCTTCGATGAGATCAAAGGCGATTTTGTCAATGTCCACTCCCAACTTTCTCATTTCTGCGATTGTCTCGGACGCTTTGGCCATATTCATCATTAGCCTTGCGGACGGCTTGCCATGATCCTTGAAAGCCGAAAGCGTCTGCGGCGGGACCGTATTGACCGTGTTTGCGGCGATTAGTTCCTCAACATAGAGCACATCCGAATACTCAGGATTCTTTGTGGACGTGGACGCCCAAAGCGGCCGCTGCACCTGTGCACCCGCCTTTGCGAGCTTCTGCCATCTTGCAGACGCGGTAACATCGAGGAAGTGCTTATAGGCAAGACAAGCGTTAGCGATCGCGCCTTTTGCAAGCAAATCCTTCCGACCAATCTTCTCAAGTTGTGCATCTGCGACTGAGTCAATCCGGCTCACAAAGAAGCTTGCTACAGACGCTATCCGGGACAGATCTTCCCCCTTCGCATGCCGTTCCTCGAGCGCCCTTAAGTAGGTCTCCAGAACTTGGCGGTATTGATCGAGCGTGAATAGAAGAGTGATGTTGACATTCACACCGCGAGTCAGAAGTTCAAGCACGGCCGGAAGTCCTTCGGGAGTTCCCGGCACTTTGATCATGAGATTAGGACGGTTGACTCGCTGCCAGAGACGCAGCGCTTCGTCTATTGTTCCTTGCGTATCGTGTGCGAGCTTCGGCGATACTTCGAGACTGACATAACCGTCCACACCTTCCGAGTCCCGGTAAACGTTAACGAGCATGCCGCACGCGCGTGACACATCGGCAACGGCTAGATTTTCGAAAACCTCATGCGCACCAAGTCCTGCGGCAGCCCCTTTACGGATGTCGTCGTCGTAATCTGAACTTGAAGCAATTGCCTTCTCGAATATGGACGGATTTGAGGTCATGCCTCGCAATCCTTCCGCGACATGCCGTTCCAGCCCGCCTGAATCCATTAACTCGCGGCTGATATAATCCAGCCAAAGCGACTGACCGAGGTCAAGCGTGGCTTTCATGATCGGATGGCTCATATTGTATCTCCTAAGTGAAATGACTCGCTATTTTCCGGCTGCTTCGATCGCAAGAACCTTGTTCAATCGGCGCTGATGCCTTTCGAGGCCGGAGAACTTCGCGGTCAAGAAGGCCTTAAGCACTTCCTTTGCCAGCTCGCCGCCAACAATTCTCGCTCCCAAACAAAGTGTATTCATATCATCATCCTCGACGCCTTGACGCGCGGAAAATGTGTCGTGACACACACCCGCGCGAATGCCCTTCATCTTGTTTGCCGCCACGCACGCCCCCACGCCGCTGCCGCAAACAATGATCCCCCGTTCGGCTCGCTGACCAATGACTTCATGGCCAACTTTCTGAGCATAATCCGGATAGTCGGCCGCATCGGTTGAATGCGTTCCAACATCGTTCACCTCATGACCGATACTCTTGAGCCAATCAGCCAATTCCTGTTTGAGATGAAATCCAGCGTGGTCGCTGCCAATTGCAAGCCTCATTCTATCTCCCTGCTTTTGAAAGCACCGTCAGTGCCCGTGCCGTCACATTTTCGGCAGTAAGCCCGAACTTCTCGTACAAAGTTTTCGCAGGAGCAGACGCACCGAACCTGTCTAATCCGACGACATCGCCGTCAAGCCCGACATACTTCCACCATCCCTGCGTAGCTCCCGCTTCAATTGCAACTCGCGCGCGAATGTCAGGCGGCAAGACCTGTTCGCGATAGGCCAACGGCTGCTTGTCGAACAATTCCTGACATGGAACCGACACGACACGTGCTGTTACTCCTTCCTTTGCGAGCAACGCACGAGCACTGACAGCAATCTCCACTTCGCTTCCGCTCGCGAGAAGAATGACATCGGGGCGTCCGTTATCCGCGTCCGCAATGATGTACGCCCCGAGCTCGACCGGCATTCTCTCTCCGGCGTAATCAAGCACCGGAAGCGCCTGACGAGTCAGACATAGCGCGACCGGCCCGTCCGTCCGCTCCAGAGCAACCCGGTAACACTCGGCCGTTTCATTGGCATCGGCAGGACGCATCGTCCACAGATTCGGAGTCGCCCGCATGTGGGTTAACTGTTCGATCGGCTGATGCGTCGGACCGTCTTCACCCAATCCTATGCTGTCGTGTGTGTAAATGTAACAAACAGGCAGGTGTGAAAGCGCCGCAATGCGAACCGACGGTTTCATGTAGTCCAGGAATGTCATGAACGTCGCACCGAATGCCATGAACGGGCCGCTGCTTGCGATGCCGTTAAGTATCGCACCCATTCCGTGCTCTCTGATTCCGAAGCGGATGTTTCGTCCGTGGTGCGTATCCTTTTGGAAATCTCCTCGTCCTTCCAGATACGTCAGATTAGATTCGACTAAATCCGCACTCCCGCCCACGAGCCACGGCAGATCTTTCAGCGCGTGTAAACACAACTCCGATGCCTTGCGGGTAGCGATGGGCTTGTCAGACGTCTTCCATTTGGGCAATGCATCCGCCCAGTGTTCCGGCAATCGGCGCGACCAGAACGTTTGCCATTCATGCTGCAAACCGGGGTGCGATGCGAAGGACTTTTCTAATAAACTCTGCCAGGCCGCCTGCCGTTCCGCACCAGTTTGCCGCGCTGCGCCCATGTGCTTGAAAACCTCGGACGATACGTAGAACTTTTCATTTTCCGGCAATCCCAGCGACTTCTTCGTCAATATGAGCTCATCCTCTCCAAGCGGCGCTCCGTGCACTTTGGAGGTTCCGGCACGATTGGGCGAACCGTATCCGATTTGAGTCCTGCAACGGATGAGTGTTGGTCTTTCCGTTTCTGCGATTCCTTCGCGAATGGCCTGATCAACTTCCGCAGCGTCCATGCCATCACATGCCAGCACCTGCCATCCGTAACTCTCAAACCTCGCACCGACGTCTTCGGTAAAGGCAATTTCGGTTGAACCGTCAATAGTAATGTGGTTGTCGTCATACAGCATCACAATGGATCCGAGCCCCAGATGACCTGCCAGTGACGCCGCTTCCGCGCTTACACCTTCCATCAGGTCTCCATCCGAACAGATGCCGAATACGCGGAAGTTTATCACTTCGTGTCCATACCGGTTGAACATCGAGGCGAGTATATTCCTCGCAATGGCGATACCGACAATGTTGCCTACTCCCTGTCCCAACGGTCCGGTGGTGGCTTCCACACCCGGAGTCAAGCCTAATTCGGGATGCCCGGGTGTGATGCTTCCCCACTGTCTGAACTTCTTCAGTTGCTCAAGTGGTAAGTCATATCCGGTCAGGTGAAGCAGTGAGTATAACAGCGCACAGCCGTGTCCTGCGGAA
This sequence comes from bacterium, assembly GCA_013360195.1. Lineage (NCBI taxonomy): Bacteria > bacterium. The sequence goes on along the minus strand of JABWCQ010000001.1, from coordinate 7,091 downwards.
AGCACGAAGCGATCGCGATTGACCCACGCAGGATCCAACGGATTGTGGCGAAGGTGCCTCTGAAATATCGTGTATCCCATCACCGCCGCGCCTAGAGGCAGCCCGGGATGACCGGAATTGGCCGCCTGTACGGCATCAATGGCTAATCCGCGCACGGTGTTTATGCTAAGTCTGTCTAATGCTTCTGACATGGTCGGTACGAACAAATCCGGTTAGGTTTCGAGGTGATGGGGCGATGCAATAAGCACGAAGCGACGGAGTCTCTCCGTCGCTTCGCTTATCTGCCATGCAAACCGTTGCACGGGTTCACATTACTTCATTAAGATCATCTTGCGGCTCGAAACGAATTCGCCCGCTTCGATGCGGTATAGATACAATCCACTTGCAAGGTTCGACGCATCAAACGTGACTGTGTGGAAGCCCGCGCCGAATGCGCCATCCGCAAGTCGTGCGACTTCACGGCCCGTCACATCGTACACTGTCAGTTTGACCGATTGTGCTTCCGGCAATCCGAAGCGAATCTGCGTCATCGGGTTGAACGGATTCGGATAGTTGGACGACAATTCGTAATTCAGCGGCACAACGTGCTGGCTGTACGGCTGGTCTGTGCCGCCGTTATCTTGCGGCAACGCCAATTCCGCTCCGTGAATATCTTCGGCAAGGCTTGAAAGCCATATCTTGATCGTGCCTTCACCCGCGCCGAGAACATCGGTGTCGCCGTCACTGTCAAAATCTCCGCCCTTCACGACTGATGCCTGAATCAGTGTAGTCGTAATCGGATTGCGGTAGAACCGGTTATCCGTGTTACGCCACCACGAAATCTCCTGATTCTCATTGGCAGCAAGCAGCAGATCGGCACGGTTGTCATCGTCCATGTCAATCGCGTCCATTTCCCGCGGGAACGGAACCAGCGAGGTGACATAATTGAACTCCTGCGTCGCGCCGTCAATCCAGCCGATCAGCGCATCCTGTGCCACGCAGAAGTAGATGTCGAGCACGTTATCGGCATTAAGTCTCGCCGCGTTGATATAGGATGCCCCGTAAACGTTTTCGAGCAGGACGTGTCGCGTATACACCATGCCGCCGCCGTTCGAATACCAAGCCAGCATACCGCCTTCATAGGCCGATGCCAGAATGTCCCAATCGTTGTCGTTGCCGATATCAGCCACTTCTACAGTGCGTGCACCGACGAAGTTGTTGTCCACGACAACTCGCGTGAACGTTTCACTGCCGTTGTTGCGCCACCACGAAATATCATTGACATCGCACGCCGCAGTGACAAGGTCCTTGTCTCCGTCACGGTCAAGGTCAACGATCAAAACGTCACGTGCGCCGTCGTAGTTGTTCGCAATGACAAATGTCGTGAACGTGCCGCTGGCGTTCTGGCGGAACCAAACCAACTGATCGGCAAACTGCGCGACTGCGGCAACGTCAAGATCGCCGTCGTCGTCAATGTCACCGACAGCTACAGCACGCGCACCGTCCCAGTTTTCAACGATAACATGCGGGATGTACGCCCACGTGCCGTTGTTTTCATACCAGACGACCTTGTCCGAGAACATGCCGGCCGCAACGACATCCATATCTCCATCTTCGTCCATGTCAGCCGGAACAGCGGACATGCAGCCAAACAGCTCTTCTGTCACAGTGATAACACCGAACGGAATCGGGTCGACAGGCACACGGTATCCATAGGAAACCGCCGACATCTGACCACTGCCGCATCCGTTGAAAGCGCGTACCCTATACTCGTACTCTTCACCCGGTGCAGCCGAGAAGTCGTTGTAGCTGGTAACGTCGATTCCGACCGTGGCAATCACTTCAGGCGGGAATCCGCGCAGTATTTCATATCCGGTCTCCTGCGCAACGTTGTTCCAGGTAATGCGAACCCGGTCATTCAGATTGGTTGATGCCACAACATTCGTCACCGTAGCCACCTGCTGTGCCGAGAATCCGGTCGTCGCTGCGGAAAGAGTGCCAAGACCGCACTGATTCACTCCGCGCACCTGATAGTTGTAGGTCGTGCCCGGAGTTACCGCAAGGTCTGTATACGTTTCGATTCCACCAGGAACTTCAGCCAGCAGCGCGTTGTTGCGCCACACTTCATATCCGGTCGCAACCGCAATCTCGTTCCATGTCACAATTACCTGATTACACAGTCCGTCAGAGGCATTTACACCCGTTGGAACCGGCGGCAGCGGAATCGTTGAACCCGGTACCGTTGGCGATTGCGGACCGCTCCCGCAGGCGTTCGTTGCCGTTACCGTGTAGTTGTTTGAAGTTCCGGTGGGAACGTTGTCTGTATACGAGAATTGACCTTGCGGAACCGTAGCAATCAAATTCCCGTTGCGGCGAACCTGATAGTTGAGCGCATGCTGCGTTCCGGTCCAAGAGATGATGATGGACGTACAGCGGTCATTCGTCGCCGCCACGTTCGTCACCGTACCTGCGGTCGGAGCAGCCTGACCGATATCACTTGCGCAGTCGCCTTCACCACAAATATTCGAGACAGGGCAGACCTGATAGGTCGCCGCCTGAGCAAGCGGAGCGTTGTCTACGTACTGACGGTTCTGTCCCGCCGTACCGCCGGCCAGACGCGCGATGACGTTGCCGTTGCGCTTAATCCAAACGGAATCCTGTCCGTCTACGTTTGTAAAGTTGAAGGTCACCGTGACAAACCCGCAGCCGTCATCGGACGCCGCCATTTGAGTCGGCGCAACCGGTGTCGGAGCCGTGCGGCCGTTGTCCGTGGCCAGCGGTGACTCAATCGTGTCACCTGCGGCACAAACACGAAGCGCGGCAATGCTGTACACGCTTTGCGGCCAGATTCCAAGCTGTTCAAAGGAAGTGTTGCCGGCAAGTAACATGGCGATAGGCGTTCCGTCCCGGCGCAGTTTCAGGTGCGTGACACCCGGTTGATTGTAAGCGCTCCACGTCAAACGCACGCGGTCACACAGATTTTCGCTCGCTGCGAATCCCGACACCTGAATGGGATAAGTGTTCGGCGTCACCGAGATACCTTGCGACAGCGGCCCGATGCCGCACGAATTGAATGCCGCGACTTGAATCACGCAGGATTGCGTATCTGCCGGGCAATAGCGGGCGGATGTGATATTGGCGTTAATCGTGTCCACAATCGCGCCGTCGCAATAAATAAAGTAACCGTCTTCATTGATCACGTTGCCCCAGGTAATATCCACGCAGAAGCACGGGCTGGCAACGGCCGTGAAAGTCGGCACCTGAACGAGCGCGGGCAGAACAGTCACGCCATTGCTTTGAGCGGACTGCGCACCAGCGCCGCACTGGTTGGCGGTGATAATGCGGTACGTGTAATTTCCTGCCGCAAGGTCATTGTCATTGTAAGTTGTCGTTCCCACGGGTACCACGGCAATCTGGACACCGTTGCGGAGAACACGATATTCCTGAATCGGTCCAGCCGCCGGAGCAGTCCAATTGACCGTCACGTCGCCGCAATTCTCGCTGGCAGTGATTCCTGTCGCAACTCCCGGTACCGTCAAACCGATGCCACTCGTTCCGCTGCCAAGTTCACCGTTTCCGCAGTCGTTAAAGGCCCGGACATGATAGGTATGTGAACCCGTAATGTTGTCGACATAGACAACCGTATTCGCCGCAAGCGTTGCAATCGGGGTCAGGAAATTGCCGTCGCGGTAAACACGATAGCCCGTTTCGGATAGCTGATCCGTCCAGTTGATCGTTATCTGACCGCACACGTCCACCGACGCAACCAATCCTGCCACCAGCGGCGGCACCGTTGCGCGGACGCCCTGAACCGCTGTGCTGAACGGAGCGTTTCCGCAGGCATTTACGGCACGAATAGTGTAGGAATACACAACACCGGGAACCGCGCTGTTATCCGTGTACGTCAATGCACCGGCGTTCTGCACAAGCAAATTGCCGTCGCGGTAAACATCGTAACGGTCTTCATCCGTTGCGTCATTCCACGTCAACACCACGGCATTGCAGTTGGTACTCGTGGCCGTGACACCCGTCACCTGCGACGGAACCGTGCGGCGGCAACCCTGAACGCTGTCCGACTCAGGTCCCGTGCCTCCGACATTGAATCCGCGAACGGTGTACGTGAAGCACTCACCCGGCGCGACTGTAGCGTCACAGTAACTTACAACATCTGCACCAACGGTTGCCAGAACCACGCCGTTGCGCAGAATTTCGTAGCCTGTTTCATTCGAGATGTCCGTCCAGCTCAGGCAGACGTCATCACAATCCGTCGTGGTCGCGGTCACGCCCGTCACTTGGCCGAGGCTGAACACCGCCACACCTTGTGCGCCTGCAGATTCATCGCCTTCACCGCAGACGTTGGCCGCGGCAACCGTGTACGTATAAGTAACACCGGGCGTGGCCGTGAGGTCGCAGTAATCCACGTCATCCGCGCTGTTGGTTGCAATCAGAATGTCATCACGGTAAATCTGATAGCTAAGTTCACCCGCGACATCCGTCCAGTTCAGACAAACCTGACTGATGAGATTGTTCGTGGCCGTCAAGCCAGTAACTTGTCCAGGAGTGGACGCACGCGAGCCAACTGCCGGAGCGGATGCCAATCCTGTGTTGCAGGGATTAACCGCTTCAATAGTGTAGCTGTGCGCCACACCTTCAGCAACGGAATTGTCAAAATACTGCGTGGTCGGTGCATTAACTGTTGCGATGAATCCGCCGCCTCGCGAGACATTGTAGCTCACCGCTCCTGTGAATGCTGTCCACGACACAAGTATTCCGTTGCAGCTATCCACAGATGCGACAACGCCGGTCACCTGACCCATTTGCGGAAGTCGCGTGCCGTTGTCGGCAACGGACGGAGCCGTTTCACCGCAGTTCACGCTGAATGCCGTAACGGTGTACGCATAAGTCCCCGCTGCCGGAGCATCCACGAAGTTGGTTTGCGGCGGCAGGACAGAGCCTGCTAGAATTCCGTCGCGATAGACGCGATACTCCGTCACGTCACCAGGTGCCGCGTTCCAGGATACCGCAATTTCATCGCAGTCATCGTCAGATGCGAGAACTCCTGTCGGAGCGTCCGGACCAAGCAAACGCGTTCCGTTTTCCGAGAACGATGGCGCCGAGTTTCCGCATACATTGTCGAAAGCCATGACGGCATAATCAGCCGAAGCTCCCGGTGCGATGCCCGTATCATGATAGTCGAACACACCCGCACCAACCGTATCAATCGGGTTGCCGTTTCTGAAAATAATAAAGCCGTCGACTGTGCCGCCGCCTGAAGTCCACGTCACATACACATCCAGACAGCTTGTATCCGATGCGTTGACATTGGTCGGTGTTCCGGGTAACGGCAGCAATGAACCGGAATCAGAGGACGGCGCCGAATCTTCACAATCTTCGAGGCTCGACAGTGCCGTGATTTCGTAGGTATGCGCGCCGATGCTTGCGCCTGTATCCGTGAACGTGCGCGTTTCATTCAGCGAGTTGCCGTTGAATATCTCGTTGCCGTCACGGGTGATTCGATAGGCCGTCACTCCCGTGAATTCAGGCTGAGCTCCCCACGTTAAGACAACGTTGTCACATCTGTCGTCTGTCGCCGCGAAGTTTGGCGGCGCAACCGGCTGAGCGAAAATGGTCACATCAATTGCAGAAGACAAGGTTCCAACTCCGCACAACGCGGAATAGGCCGCAACTTGCGCGCTATAGGTTCCCGGTTCACCGTTCCACGTAAAACAGGTCGTCCCTGCAAGCACAGAGCCCACAGAGTCGCTGTCAATGTATATCACATATCCGGTCAAGTCACCTGTTGCTGCTGTCCAGCAAATAGTAACCATATCGCAGTTATCGTCTTGCTGCGTGACGTTACCCGGCACTCCCACCTGCTCCAGCGTGCTGCCCGTCGCTTCGACACTGGCCTCGGAATCAATGCAATTAATACTGCTCGCCGAAATGGAATACTGATGCGGATCGCTGTCACCCGGTGTATCAACATATTCCAGCGTTGAAGCATCAACGGTCGCAATCAGAATGCCGTCGCGGTAAATATCGTATCCGTTTACTTCGCCCTGCGATGCACTCCATGTCACGGTCACCGTTGTGCACTCATCGTTGGAAGCGGTCACATTGGTCGGAATCGTCGGTGCCTGTTCGACGTTTACGAGAAACGCCTGCGAAGGCATGGACTCTCCGCATTCATTGACAGACACGTACCAATACTGCACTTCTTGCGGTCCGTTGCCCACAACGTCAATGTAAACGTCCGGAGAAACCGGAACTGTGGTTAACAGAACTGTATTCCGGAAGATCCGAATACTGTCCACGCCTGCCGGAGCGTCCCAGCCAAGTTCAACCGTTTCGCAATCGACACTTTGTGCGTCAAAGCTCGTAACAGCCGGCGGCAGTTGGTCGCGCTGAACCGTCAGCGTGTTCGATGTGTCACCGCGACCGCATTCGTTCGCGCCTACTGCATTATAGGAATGGAAACCGTCAGTCGGTATCTCGATGCTCGAGTTGCCGTTCTGTGCGGCAACTGCAACGACAAGCACACCGTCACGATAAATAAGAACGGTGTCCGTATTCGCGCCTGCCACCCATGTGAACAGTATCTGATCACACGTTACATCAGTCAAGGTCAAGACAGGAACGCCGGGCAACGGAGCTGCGCCGCCACTATTCGGGGAACTGGTTGCCGGACCGCCGGTGCCGGTTGCCTGCACCGTATAGGCATAGACAACACCCGGTTCGGGTGTCAAATCGGTGAACGTCGTCACATTCACGCCAACGCTGCCAATTTGAACACCGTCGCGCAAAATATTGTGCCCTGTCTCCTGTGGAGCGCTGTTATTGTCCATCCAGGTGACGACAACGGAATCACACAAATTGTCCGTTGCCTGCACGTTCGTCGGCGCATTCAGCGAAGCCAAAACCCCGCCCGAGTCCGCAGGCGAGGTAGCCCCGTCACCGCACTCGTTAAACGCTACCACGGCATAAGAATAGCGAACACCGTTCACCGCCGTCAAATCGTCATAGGTCAGCACATCCTGTGCGACCGTCGCCAGCGTCGAACCGTTGCGAAGCACGCGGAAGTTTGTCTCGCGAATGACGTTGTTCCACGTCAC